>JBFMDZ010000259.1 GCA_040753555.1 bacterium | reverse complement strand
ATTCCCTTCATTTCTAAAAATTAGCCTTCCTGTCAATAGAAAATAACCACAATTTTAAAAAAGAGACCCTAATTTTCCCAAAAATCCTTTCTTTAGCTAAAAAGATATGGGTAAGTTTCAAAAAAAATACCTTGACAAAAATGGATTTTTTTACTATAATTCTACTATAAAAGTTCCTAAAAGGTTTTATTGCCGAAGACCTTCTTTTGGAGAGAAAATCTTAAGAAAAAGGAGGTGAGAAAAGATGAAGAGACTTGTAAAAACATTAGCTGTATTTTTGGGTATAGGAATGGCAGGTTTAACCTATGCAGCTACTGAGGGAACATCTAGCCAGACCATTGAGGCAAGCATTAGCCCCCAACTTGAGATTAGTGTCGCACCAGCTGGACTTTTGGTCTGGGGAAGCAAGTTGACTATTGCTGGTCCAAACTCTGTAGTAGGGTCAATAACCGTTAAGAGCAATGCTAAGTATGACATCAGGATTAAGTGTTCCGACTCCACAAAACTCTATATGAAAGAATACTGTCCAGGCTCTCCTACTTGCACTAAGCAATGCACAGGCAGTTATAATGCAGGCTATGCTACGGCTGGTACACCTCGTACCCTTCAGTATTCTATGACCGGTATCGGTGATGGATCAGATTTAACGATTGGCGCAGACTATGTTGAAGTATACTCAACAGAAGATGTAACACCCAATGACGGTAGTCAGAAAGATGTAACCTTCAAACAGTCAATTGACTACGGGGACCACGAGTTGACCTCTAGCCCGTGTACTACCGGTGCAACAAGCCATACCTACAGAATGGGCATTTACTGGTTTGTAACCCAATCACTGTGAGGGAAGGGAGGATATGGCAAAGAAATCCTTGGGGGTGTATATCCTGCGGCAATCAGGAGATACACCCAAAGGAGGTTTTAATTTTTAAAATAAAATGAAGAGATTAAAATATGCCTTAATGGGGGGAGTAATATTATCTCTGGTCTTTTTCTTAAAAAAAGAGGCAAGGCCAGAGGGTATTGGAATTAATCCTGGCCGGGTGGAAAAGACAATCACCAAAGACGACCATTCCTTTTTTATCACTGTGAATAACCCAGTGGATAAAGGAGAGAATTTTGTTGTATCTACCCAGGGAATGAGTCAGTCTCCTACAGGAGGGGCTATTTTTGAGGAGGAAGGAAAAGAGGGAAAATGGTCAGCCGCTAAATTAATGAGGCTTGAACCTAAAGAGTTTTACCTGGCACCTAAAGCATCACAAAAGATAAAGGTGGAAGTAGATATACCGAAAGGTTATAGTGGCGGTGCCTATGGTGTTATTATTGTTAGTCCCAAACCTAAAGGAGTAACTGAAGAGGATATGGTCTCGGGAATAGAAATGCAATATCAGGTAGGCTCCCTTGTTCTCTTAACCTTTCTTGAATCCCAAGAAGGGCTAATAAGAAATGGTAAAATAAGGGAGATTAGCCTAATCCAGACAAAACCCGAGGAAGAGATTAAAATCTTAACCTACTTTCATAATACTGGCAACATCCATCTTCGTCCGGGAGGAAGTGTAATTATTCAAGATAAATCAGGAAAGGAGATCGCCCATTTACCCATTGAAGCAGCAACCATCTTACCTGATTGTTCCCGTCCCTTAGAGGCTACCTGGAAGCCAAAGAAACTACCCATCGGGAAGTATACCGCTGAAAGTAGGGTTGAATTAGATGGGGATTTAAAAAAAGCAAAGACTGATTTTATGGTTATCCGTCCCTTGGTGATCGCCCAACCCAAAGGAGAAATCGCCGATTTTTCAGTCAAAGAGCCAGTCCAGAATAAGCCCATCTCTTTTAGGCTTTTATTCCATAATGGCGGAAATATAGAGCTAACCCCAGAGGGATGGATAGAGATTAAGGATATAAAGGGTAAGCTGGTCAGAAAGATACCTGTGGAAGGTAAGGCTATTGCCCCTAATAGCAGCCAGCAATTAAATGCTTCCTACCCGCCAGGGCTTCTTTCAGGTGAGTATACTGGCCTAGCTAAGATTAACTATTACCCAGACAAAATGGCAACCAAAGAGAATAGATTTATTGTCTTAGAGAAAGAAATAATCCTTAGTGGAGAGATTACAGAGTTTACTATTCCCGGTGTTAGCCCTGGTGAGACAATCCTTCCCCAACTATTCTTTAAGAATACAGGCAATATTGCCTCTTATGTAGAGGGAATTATAGAATTACAAAATAGCGAAGGAAAAACCGTAGGTCAGATACCGATTGAAAGAACAATCATCCCAGAAGGCAAAACCGAAAAATTAAAAGCTGCTTGGCAAGGGGATTTGCCGTTGGGATTATATCAAGGTATAGCCAGATTGATCTTAGGGGGTGAGAAATTAGTAACTGAGAAAACCTCTTTTTTAATAACGAAGTAGGGTAAAATTTTTCTGTTGCTACTTTATTGATATTGTAACTACATGGCAGAACTTCCCCAACTTTTTACAAATCTATATAAACAATAAGATAAAATGGATTATTGTTAAAAAAACAAAAAGAAAAGAAATATTTAAGAAAAATACCAAATCTGCCGATATTAAAGAAGGGGACG
>JBFMDZ010000258.1 GCA_040753555.1 bacterium | reverse complement strand
AACCCTTTGGCTGGGGCTTCAACGGCTTGATGATCTAACCGCTATGTGGAAGATTTTTATGGAACTTATCCCCCATTCATTATCTCCCTGATTTGTCCAGTAAAAGATGTGGGTAAAGATAAGCTCTGGAAGAGGGGAATGAAGGGAAGGAGGGGAGTTCCCCTTCCTTGAAGGGGTGGCAGGCGAAGCCTGACGGGCGTAGTAAGAAGGTAATGTAAGATGAAGAAGCTATTGGCTTTAGAGACACAGGATGGAAGTAAAAAAACCTTGACAAAGGTTTTGCTTTTGAATATAATTTGAAAATGAGAATTGTAAAATTGAAAATTTAATAATTGGAGGTGTTTAAGATGTTTAAACAAACATTAAGCAAAGGAATAGCTTGCCTAATGGTATTAGGCTTGCTTTGGGGATTAGAGGCTAAAAGCCAAGGGACAGAAACCTTGACAGAGGAGCAAAAGGGGGCTAAAGGGACTCAAACAGAAATAGAGGTTGGAACAGAAAGTGCTCAAATGATACTGAAAGAACCCCAAAAGGGAACAAAGACATTATGGGAGAAAGAGGCAGAAGAGTTGAGTGATGAGGAGTTTGCTAAAAAGGTCTATGGAATTAACAGAGATATTTCTATTATTCCTTATAAAGAGAGGTATGATAAAAATAAAGGCAAATATGTTTACAAAATAGATCTCAATAATTTTATTCTCAAAGAATTAAAGATTGAATTAGGTCTTTCTGATACCCAAATGGAAGTTATTAAAAAATTCTTTGAGATTAAAAGTGAATGGGAAAATCTTGAATGTGATCTAATGCGTATGGAGACATCGGCTGGAGGTGTTGCAGATATTGAGTGGATGACAGAAAGAGAAAAAAAAGAACTTCTGGAAACTAAAATAAAAGCTTACGAAAAACACAAAAAGAAATATAAAGAAAAAAAACCTATTGTGATAAACCAGGTTAAAGAATTAAGAAAAATCTTAGAGAATAAACAAAATCAATTTCTGGATTGGTTTGAGATACAAGGACATCTTTATAATTATTTTATAATTTCAGAAGGTGATTATCTTCAGTCAGAAAAAAAATGGAAGATGGATAAAATTACCCTTGAAAAGATAGAAGATAATTTTATAAAAAAGGATTATCTTAAAAATAAAAGAGTGGAGATGTTATCAAATATGGCAAAAGATTTGAATTTAACTTCTACTCAACAAGCAAAGATAGAGAAAATTTTAAAAAATTATAAAGATGAAATTTTAAAGTTAAGAATAAGGTTAATTGCTTTAGAAAGGAATTGGTTGGAATCACCAACCATCTCAGATGAAATTATTAAGATTATTCAAAAGAAAAGCGATGATATGAATAATCAAATAAAAAAATACTTAACTAATGAGCAAAAATCAAAGTTTAGAAGATTTTAGATGAAATCAGAATTTAAAAAGATAATATCTGTGGTATTGATTGTTACAGGATCCCTTGTTTTCCCTGCATTAGTATTTTCTTATAATGTTCTTGCTACAAGAGAGGGCCTTGTAGGAGGAATAACAGCAAATCAACATGTAATTGTAGATGATGATTGGTTTGTAGCTCTTCCTTCTGGCGAAAGACTTGCTGGAAATAATAGGTGGAATCATAGAGTAAGAGTAACTTATGGTAACCGTTCTATAATTGCTCCTGTATGGGATGTTGGTCCTTGGAATGAACTTGATAATTATTGGGTTGAAAATAGAAATACATGGGGCGTTGATGAATATTCGCTTACTCATGGATTTCCTGCTATAGGAGTACCAATGGCTCAGCAATCTTATAGAAATGGTTGGCATTATGGATACACTGTTTCTAGGACAGGAATTGTAAATGGTCAATATGTACGAATCCCTTATGATCCAATAACCGGAAATCCAGGAACTCAAAGAAGAGTAACAAATGAGGCTGGCATTGACTTAGCAGATGGAGTATTTCTTAATGGTCTAAGGTTACAAAATAATGCTTGGGTAAATTGGGATTTTACAAGTGATTTACCAATGGTTAAAAAAGTAAGGCTGATTCAACAAAGAGAGGGAAAAACAATAGTCATCTATGATTCTAAAACAAAAGAATCTAATTCTGCAGGTATTGGCACGGTAACATTTAAGATTGAATTTACTGAAACGATGAGGACAAATAATAATATGCCAGAGATAAGTTTTGGATTAAGCTCTCCATATACCCAACATAAAGCAACTGCTTCTACTGGTTGGACTAGAACAACCTATGAGTATGATACATGGATTGGTATATTTAACATCCCTGAGAATAAATCAGAAGATTATGATGGAACGAACACTATTAGCATAGTTGCCAGAGATTGGGGACCTAATGGTGGTAACCAAATAGATCAAGATGAGAATACCTCATCGTATAATCCAGGCACAGACACAAACCATAAGATTTACATTGACACCACCCCACCCAAGATAAAGAAGGTTGGAATCTTTCCTCAAGAAAAGGTAGAGGGAACTATGACTACTATGGGTGCCTGCGGATATTCCAAAGATTATGACACAGGGAATATAGTCAGTAGACCTTTGGTGAGAGAGTGTCTTCATTTGGTTAAAATTACCT
>JBFMDZ010000257.1 GCA_040753555.1 bacterium | reverse complement strand
AGCCTTTTTGGCAGGTTTAAACCTTGGGAAAAGATACGACCTTGGTCCTTTAAGTAGCCTGACAAATAAAGCTGGAAGCCTATACAATAGCCTCATTGAGAACAAATATTACAAATTTGGCACAGCCTTAGCGGGAAAGGATGTGTGGGGGAATAAGCTTTCCTGGGAAGAAAGGCTTGCTGGACTAAAGAGCTACCAGAGGAATTCTGACTGGAACAATAAGTTTGGGGATGTGATTGAGGGGATAATCTGGAAGAAGAATATAACCCTGCCCAAGATAGACCTGCCGAAGGTAAACCTGCCTGGGCTAGACTTAGAGGGTATAAAAATGCCACAATTGGCATTAAGTAAGCTGGCTGATTTTATCATTGAAAACAGAGGAAATGGTGGAACCCAAACAAATATGGACAATATCTGGAATACAACAAAGGATGGCTTGGAGAAATTAGGGCTTACCAAGAAGGACTTAGAAAATGCCGTAAGGGATAAATACAAAGAAATTGATATAACCCACAATAGAATCCAGCAACTAGAAAAGGAATTAAAAATTCTCTTTGCTCAACAATATGCAAGCACACAACCACCTGACCCAAATCAATTCAAAAGATACAATGAGCTTACTGAGCAGGAAAAAATAAGGTTTGCCGAAATATCAATTGAGCTTAATAGCTTAGGCTGGACACCAGGAAGAAGCACAACTACATTTGTAAGAAGTGCAACAAAAGAGGCCTATATTGATTGGTGGAAAGACCTTAGCCAGGGTGTTGAGATAGGGATTGGATTTGTCCCGGTGGTTGAAACTGTCTATGATGTCTTCTGTGCGGTTTCAGGCTATAGCATCACTGGAAAGCTTACCCCCCTTGAAAGGGCAATTGCAATTGGCTGTGTCCTTGCTCCTGTCTCTGGTGTATCGGTAGGACCAATGAGGGCAGCATTTAGGACAACCAAAGAACTCCTTGAGAATCATCATTTATTGCCAAGGGCAAAGAAACTTAGAGAATTCTTTTTAAAGGCAGAGTTTACCCCAAAAGAGCTTGAATTTCTTACCAAAGAATTACCTATTGACCTCCATAGACTAAAACCAAATGGAATACATACCGGTCCAAATAACTGGAATAAGCAGTGGGATGAATTTAAAAAGGCAAAACCTGATGCTACAAAAGATGAGGTTCTTAATCACTTAGAGAATATGGTAAAAGCACGCAAGGATATCTTTACACAAGAAGGGATTGATGATATACTAAAGAAGATTGACCAGGTAAGAAGGGGTGAGATACAATGAGATTCTATGAATTAGCCTATGATGTTTATACTTCTAATGGCGACTATTATATGGCAGAAGAGGTAAGCGAGAGGGATGAGATAGTGGGTTCATGTCCTGCCGGCAAAGGTCATCCTTGCGTTTTGCGGAAAAAAGAAGGGGATGAGGCAATCTTAACCATTGACATACCCTCACCCAAGATGTTAGAGCAAGATTTTTTATGCACCGATTATGAATGGGACTATATAATTCCCGAGAGGGTAGCCCAATTATTCAAAGAGGCAGGATTTACCGGCTATGAGCTTAAGCCAGTAAGGATAAATGAGATAAAGAGGCTAAGAAAACCAATGCCTATTCCAACCTTATGGGAGCTAGTTATTAAAGGATTTGCTGGTATTCCCCATCCTGATTCTGGAATAAGGCTTAAGAGTTGGTGCAAAGAGTGTGGCTATCTAAGATTTTTAGTCCCTTTTCCCAAATCCCCTCATCTAATTGACACCTCCCTCTGGGATGGCTCAGATTTCTTCTGGGTTTGTCCTCTTCAGAAGTATATCTTTGTAACCGAAAGGGTAAAGGATGTGATTGAAGGGAATGGATTAAAGGGATGTAGATTTATTCCTATGGAGGAGGTGAAGCTTCCTGAAAAAGATGTAGGAGCAAGAACTACTTCTCTACTTTCCCGTCTTTCAGAAGAACAGGCTCTATCCTTGAGCAAATTATTAAACATCCCCCTTATCCCAAAAGAGGAAATCTGGAGAAAAGCCATCCCAAGAAAAGACCTTAAAGGAAAGGGGAAGTAAATAATCAATGAACTTAGAAATTAATCAAGAAGATAAGGGCAATATGAAACAAAGACCTTTAGGAATAACGATATTTTCCATAATATACATTCTTGTGGGAATGGGGATCTTTATCATTCAGATTCTTTTTGGCAAAAAGATGGGTGATGTTTCCAGTTTGGGGATTTCTCAATTAGCTTTTACTATCTCTATAACCTTTCTTGGCTTGCTATCCTTTGCTTCAGGAATTGGAATGTGGCTTGGAAAGAAATGGGGATGGTGGCTTGGTGCTTTTTATTGTGTTTATGGGGTTTTACGACAAGTGAATGTCATAATTATGCTTCCAGGAATTATTGCCCAGTTTGGAGAGCCTCAACAAGGTATCGAATATTACTGGATTAAATATGCGGGGCGAATACTGTGTTATAGTCTGCTATTCCTATATTTTTTTAAGAGAAATGTGCGTGAATACTTTGATTTGGAAGAATATCCCAAGAAAAAGGCAATCTTTATACTAATTGGAGTAGCCTTTGGCATTGTTGCTTCAGGATTTATTAT
>JBFMDZ010000256.1 GCA_040753555.1 bacterium | reverse complement strand
TAGGAAGATAAATTATCTTTTTCCATCTTTACTAATATATCGGGATTTTATTTTTAAATCTTTAAAGAAATTTTTAATTTTCCCCTTTATTGGATAAAAATGAAGCCAAAAACTCTAGTAATGACTTGGTCTTACAGACTTATGGGTAGGTTTCAGACTATAAAGCAAAAAGACATTATTTAACTTTTAATGTTCCAATGCACTACCTGTTAACCAAAAAATTTGCAAACCATTTTTGTTTGTTACTATTCAGCCACTGATTAACACGGATTAGCATTTAAGTTAATGGGATGCAGATTTACACAGATTATTTAGTATAGTAACATCACAAAAATCCCAATTCTTGACAAAGAAAGAATAAAAACCTATTATTTTGCTATGAAAATCCTTGCTATATTCAAAAAGGAATTTTATTCTTACCTTAACACAACCACAGGATATATTATCCTCTTTCTCTTTGCCCTTATATCAAATTGGCTTTTTATGAAGCCATTTTTCTTGATAAATGAGGCATCTATGAGGCTATTTTTTGAGCTTATCCCCTGGTTTTTTCTCTTTTTTATTCCAGCTATCACAATGGGGCTTTTTTCTTCTGAAAAATCCCTTGGAACAATTGAGATTCTTTTTACCCTTCCCATAAAAGATAGGGAGCTTGTATTTGGAAAGTTTTTGGGCTCTTGGGCATTCGTTGGTTTTCTTCTTCTATTTACCTTGCCAATACCAATTGCAATATTTTTTGTTGGAAGCCCTGATATAGGGCCACTTATCGGAGGATACATATCCTCCCTTTTACTTGCTGGTGTATATATCTCAATTGGTATATTTTTTTCATCCCTTTCAGGGAGCTTAATCCTCTCGTATGTTCTCTCAATTGTTTTTTCCTTTATCCTCCTTATACTCTCAGAAAATTTTGTCCTTACAGGCATTCCAGATTTCCTTGTTCCCATTTTTAGATCTTTAAGCCTAGGAGCTCGCTTTGATTCTGTTGGAAGGGGCATTATAGATTCAAGGGATATTATTTATTACACCTCCATTATTATGCTATTTCTTTATCTTACAACAAAAATTTGTGAAAATATGAGAAAAAGGCTTTCAAAAGCAATTCTTCCAGCAAGCCTGTTTCTTACAATATTGATTCTTCTAAACCTAGCCTTTTCCTATCTATTTGTAAGGCTTGATATGACAGAAGAAAGGCTTTATTCCCTATCTTCTTCAACAAAAAAAATTCTTAAAAAAATAGATAGCCCCCTTGAAATTAATTGTTATTTTTCAAAAAATCTCCCTCCAAATCTTTCTGGAATAAGGATGGCTGTAGAGGATATTCTTAAGGAATATAGAGTCTATGGAAATGGCAATGTTAAATTTTTATTTGTTGAGCCAGAGAAAGAAGAAATAGAACAAAGGCTTAAATTGCTGGGAATTCCACAGGTCGGGCTTTCTGTTATCCAAAAGGATAAAATAGAGACAATCGGTGTATATCTTGGCATAGATATAAGTTATAAAAATAGGCATCAAATAATACCATTTGTTGAAAAACCAGATTTATTGGAATATGACATTACATCATTAATCCTTAAGCTTTCAAAGACAAGACAGAAATCCATTGGATTCTTAGGAAAAACAGAGAATTTCCAGATAATTAAAGACCTCCTTAAAAGGGAATATTTTATTTTCCCTGCCTCAACAAGCAGCTTAAATGTGGATACATTGATAATTTTAAACGAAAATCCGCAAAGGGAGGTAATGGAGTTTGTAAAAGGTGGTGGGGGTCTCTTTCTTCTTATAAACCCCATAAAGATAGATGGTTTTACAGCAATAAAGGAGGGCTTGTTTGATTTAAGACCCTATGGAATCAATATAAAAAGCGACCTTGTTTTAGACCCCTCTTGTTCTTACGCCTCATTTAATACAGGTCAATATGTATTTACAACACCATATCTATTTTGGACAAAAATTGAAAGCGATGGGTTTAATAAGAAAAGCCCTATTGTATCTAATATAGAGAGCCTTGTTTTTCCCTGGACATCCTCTATTGAAGCTAAAAATGCCGATGTTCTTATCTCATCAAGCAAATATTCCTGGAGCCAGGAGGCATATTTTGACCTTAATCCCCAACAGAGGTTTATTCCAAAGATAAAAAAATCATTTCCTCTGGCTGTTTCTTTTTCTTATGGTAAGGGAAGGGTTGTTGTTGTTGGAAATTCAAGGTTTATAGAGGATAGATTTCTTTCTCAATTTATAAATAACCATATATTTTTTATGAATACTGTTGATTGGATTAGCTTTAAAGATGAGCTTATTGGAATTAGAGGAAAGGGAAAAACAGAGCGGCCACTTAAGGCTTTATCTAGTTCTGGCAAGGCTTTTGTAAAAAATCTTGTTGTCTTTCTTTCTCCTTTAATTGCCATTATCCTTGGAATTATAAGGCTATGTATGCCAAGGTTGCCTTAAGGATTCCATCTGAAAATCTTTATACCCAACTTCAACAGAAACTTGGCGAAATTGGTGGTAGCGAAAGTAGAATTTCTTGTATTTATAAGGGATTGAGGGGTATGGGGAGGTAAAAATTACAAAAAAGTGAGTGACAATAAAATGTAAA
>JBFMDZ010000255.1 GCA_040753555.1 bacterium | reverse complement strand
AAAAGCACAATAAAAATAGAGTTCTCGCTTCGCTAAAGGGGGAAAGGGGGAGGATTATTCTAATATTTTTCAATAACCATAAATTTAAGCCCTATGAAAGGTTTTAGTAAAATTGGGGAATTTCTAAATGAGTTTCTTGAAACTTCAAAGGTAAAGATGGTGTTTTTGCCTCCCTATTCTCCAAACTTAAACATAATTGAGCGGTTATGGAAATTTTTTAAGCAAAAAGTTCTCAGGGGTTATTATTATGAGAATTTTGAAGAATTTAGAGAAAAAACAATTGACTTTTTTAGAAATGTAGCTATAATCTACAAAGAAGAATTAAACACTTTGCTTGCTGAAAACTTTAGCTTTGAATATGGCTAAAATTCGCAAACCAATTTTGTTTGCGTATAGAAGAAGCAGACCTTTTATGTGACCGCGTGGCTATTCTGGTAAAAGGAAAAATTTTAGTAACTGATACTCCTTTAAATTTAAAGGCAAAAACCGATAAAAAATCATTGGAAGAGGCATTTATGAAGATTACAGGCTTAGAACCAGGGGTTTTAGCAATAGAAAATTGCCTCTTACTTAATACAGTGGACGGCCTGCGAATATCATTTTTAGGTGGTTCAGACAAAATGATTCTTTCATATACTCTGATACTTATCGGCTTTTTACTTCTTTTTATTGTTCCAGCAGTAAATTTACTCCGTAAAAAGTTTGAATAGGAAATAAGATGAAACAAATTGTTATCATCAGTGGAAAAGGTGGCACGGGTAAAACCGTAATTACCGGTGCATTTGCGGCATTAGCCAAAAATAAAGTTATGGTTGACTGCGATGTGGACGCCGCGGATTTACATTTGTTGTTACAGCCTAAGATACAAGAACGACATAGTTTTAGAAGCGGTTTAAACGCTGTAATAGACAAAAGGATATGCCAGCAATGCGGTAACTGTATCGTAGTATGCCGTTTTAATGCCATAAGCGAGAGTTTCACTATCGACTCTGTGTCTTGCGAAGGGTGCGCCTTTTGTAGTCATATTTGTCCAGTTCAAGCTATAAAAATGGAAAAGAATCTTGCCGGAGAATGGTTTATTTCAGAAACCCGCTTTGGCCCTTTGGTGCACGCCAGGCTCGGAATTGCTGAGGAAAATTCAGGCAAACTCGTCTCTTTGGTGAGAAAACAGGCAAAAGAACTGGCAGAAAAAAACGGTTGCGATTGGGTTATTATTGACGGCGCTCCTGGGATAGGATGTCCGGTAATTGCCTCGCTTTCTGATATAGACTGCGCTTTGGTAGTAACCGAGCCAACCCTGTCTGGCTTACACGATGCCATAAGGGTCATAGATGTAGCTAAACATTTCAATGTTACAGTAAAACTTGTAATAAACAAATATGACTTAAATCCTGAAATGTCAGAGAAAATAGAAGGATATTGTAACAAAAACGCTATTTCTTTAATTGGAAAGATTGGATTTGATAAATCTGTTGTTGAGGCAATGGTAGAGGGTAAAACGATATTAGAATATAAAGATACAAAAGTAAAAGAAGAGGTTATGAAAATCTTAAGAGATACTCCAAAATTAAAGAAAAGGTACGTGTTTAGCTTCGCTAAACATACAATTAAACAAAGCGATTTCTGGCTCTTTAGCATAAGGAAGCTCGATACACTCCATCTATTTATGGTACGCTCTATATTCCCGAAAAGGAAAAGAAAGGTTAGCAGCACAAGAAGCAGAAAAGGCTAAATGGATAAAGCGAGAAAAGGTGCAAAATCGACTTTCAGTAAATATTCTTCGGACAACTCTAAGTGCTGTTGAAAGTGAAACCCTGGTGTTGGCATCAGAATTAAATGGAGATTTAGTCTTGTTAGATGAGAAACCTGCGAGAATAACGGCGGATAGAATAGGAATCAGCAAGACTGGGACACTTGGTATATTGGTGGCGGCTAAGTCTGGTGGACTTATTTCAGAAGTGAAGCCATATGTTGATGAATTGATTGCCAAAGACTTCAGGGTGAGTAATGAGTTATATCTGGAGATATTAAAGCAGGCAGGGGAGATTTAGGATGATAGAATTTTACGCTTTGCGGCATACGGTCGTTGTGGTTTGAGATGGGATTTAGGAGTCCAGAGGAGGTTAAGTCCCGAGGGGGCAGACCTGAATGGCACTGACTTAAGAAAAATTTAAATAAAAGACCTCCAGATGTCAATTAAGTAAAAAAGTTAAGTTAGAATATCAATCTAATCTTGCTGATATATCATCTTATCCTCCTAATACTGTAGTTACGTCATTTGTAACTATTCACCACGAAGAGCACGAAGGACACAAAATGGAATTTAATGTCTTGTAATTTTCGGTAGTGTCTGACAATAACTACAATATCTTTCATTTAATGTCCCATAGGGACAACATATCGGTAGGTTACGCTAAGGCAATCTCTGCATCAGGTTCGTAGAGTTTAAAGCCGGTGCGGGTGATAAGCCTTAAAGGCTATCTACTCACTAACCATAACCAGAGTGGGGTAAAGACAATTATCTTTTGGTCAAATAGTTCTTCTCCCTCAAAATCTTTGGTTAAAATGAGGGCTTTGGTTAGTTTAAACTCATCCATTGC
>JBFMDZ010000254.1 GCA_040753555.1 bacterium | reverse complement strand
TCCATAGAAAAGGCAGCAAAGATAGCGGGTGTTTCCATATCAAAGATAATGGATATATTTAAGGAATACGGAGTTTCTACAAACTTAGAGTATGAGGATTACCTAGTGGGGTTAAATGGATTAAGAAAGGTATGGTAAAAATAAAGAGCCATTTAAGACAAAGGATTACATCTTTGGCATTTTTGTTTTCTTTGTCTCTTTTGGGGTTTATTTGCATACCCTAACGATTGACTTTTGAATAAAGACAGGATATAATTGAGATTGTGAAAAGGAAAAAACCTGCTAAACATAAGAAAATTAAATTGCCTTTTTTCCTTACCAGAGAAGTCATTATTGTTGCAAGCCTTCTTCTTGTTGCCCTTATCTTTCGCCTTATCTATCTTTCCCACCTTAAGGCAAATGACCCTGGGTTTTATAATCCTTCTCCGGGAACAGATATGCTTACTTATGATAATTATGCAAAAGAGATCATAAATGGCACATTTTCAGAGAAGTCGCCATATTACTATGGACCTCTTTATTTTTATTTTCTTGCCCTAATCTATAAAATCTTTGGTATAGACCCATATATTCCAAGGCTTATTCAGATGATCCTTGGTGTATTTACAACCTTCCTTACCTACCTTATTGCAAAAAAAGTTTTTAATAAAACTGTAGGCTATATCTCCCTAATTATCTCAATTCTTTATGGAATGTTCTATATCCACGAAGGTGTCTTGCTTATGGAATCCTTGGTAACATTCTTGAATACATTATCTATCTTTCTCCTCTTAAGAATAGAGGATAACCCCTCTTACAAAAACCTTGCTTTGGCTGGAATTGCATTAGGTCTTTCTGCCCTAACCAGGGCAAATATCTTGCTCTTTGTCCCATTTATTCTTATCTGGATGCTAAAAAACTCAAAACTAAAAACTAAAAACTTAAAACTATTAAGCTATGGCTTTCTTTGCTTAATTATCCTTTTTACCATCTCTCCTGCAACCATAAGAAACTACCTTGTATCAGGCAGATTTGTCCTTATTTCAACCAATGGGCCAGTTAATCTTTGGATTGGGAATAATCCACATAGTGAGGGATGGTTTGCCTATCCTCCACCTGAATATTCAGAAAAGATAGCAAAAATGGTAAAAGAAAAAGGTGATAAAGCATATATAGAGGATGTAGTAAGGTTTATTAAGAAAAATCCAAAGCAATATCTTAAGCTTTTATCCAAAAAGTTTTCTCTCTTTTGGGATACGGCAACTGTAGAGATTGAGAATAATATAGACCCTAAGTTTTTAAAAAAGATTTCTTGGATATCAAACATAGCCTTTTTAAACTTTGGATTTGTAGCCTCCCTTGGCCTTTTAGGAATACTTTTTTCTATAAGGATTTGGAAAAAATGCCTTTTACTCTATCTTTTTTGTCTATCTTTTATGATAGGAACGATTCTATTCTTTGTCCTAGAAAGATATAGGATTGCCTTTCTTCCTTCTCTTATTCCATTCGCTGGTTTTACACTTTATTGGTGGTATAAGAAGATTAAGGCTAAAAGCTATCAGACTATATCTCTATCTTTAATCCCCCTAATCCTTTTTCTTTCTTTAACCCGCCTACAAGCAATTTATAGTGTATTAGCCCCTTATATCTCTCCTTTTGGGTTTCATATTCAAAGAGAAGATACAATTGTTATTAGGGATAATAGTGGAATGATTCGTGGAGAGAATTATTATTCTATCCAATCCTTGTCTGATATTATAAAAAAGGAGTTGATAATCAGAGAAGATATTGATAACTTTAAAGAAGTTTTACTCTTTTTTTGGTATCATTTGTATACATATTCTCAAGAGCCAATATTGATATTTGAGGTGAATGGGAAGGAAAAAAAGGTTATTATTAAACCCACCTCCTCATTAGTTACCTTTAATACAATATATATCAATCCCAAGAATCTTAAGCAAGGAATAAATACAATCATTATAAAACCAAAGATAAAATCAGACTTTATTTTAAAAATTAAGATTGATTCTATTTATTCCTTTAGAAGATCATATTTTTTAGAAAATGGCGAATGGAGGAGCTTAAAAAAAGGAGAATATATGATTGGATTCTTTTTAAACCCAGAAAGATCAGCAAAGGGTCATATAGCCCAAGGGATAGAGTATTTAAAAAACAAGATGTATGATGAGGCTATCTTTGAATTTAAAGAGGCTTTAAAAAGGTCTTCTGATTATCCAAATCTTCATTATAATCTTGGATTAACCTATGAAATGAAAAAAGAATTGGATAAGGCTATCTTGGAATATAAAAAAGAAATTGAAATATCTAAAAAAATCAATTCAGAACCAGAAGATATTATAAATATGCATAATTCTTTGGCAAGAATCTATTATAAAAAAGGAATGGTAGAAGAAACCATAGAGGAATGTAAAAATATCCTTGCTCTTGATCCTAAAAATACCCAAGCTTACAATAATTTAATAAACCTTAAAAAACCTGGAACTTACCCATAAGTTTGTAGAAACAAATCCTGCTTAGGTTTTTAACACTTTATTTTATTCAAAAAGAGAAAAACTAAAATTTTATCTTTAAAAAAAAGGAAAAAATGCCGATATATTAAATA
>JBFMDZ010000253.1 GCA_040753555.1 bacterium | reverse complement strand
TGAACGGCTTTTTACTTTAGAAACTAAAGACCTGAATTTAGTTCTTCAGACAATTTATGAGATATATCAAAAACCCGATTTTATCTTTCTTGATGAAATCCAGAATGTTAATAATTGGGAACTTTTTGTAAACCGGTTGAAAAGAAGAGGATTTAATTTAATCATAACTGGCAGTAACGCCAGGATGTTGAGTAAAGAATTGGCTACTCATCTTACAGGAAGATATTTTTCATTAGAACTTTATCCATTTTCTTTTCGTGAATATCTATATTTTAATAATTTTGACTATCAAAAAAAGGATATTAGCACAAAAGATACGGCTTCTGTGAGAAGATTCTGGGAGAAGTATTTATCCTCTGGAGGATTTCCTGAGGTTATTCAAGGCGAAGATTATAAGAAATATCTTATTTCGCTATATTCAACAGTTATAACCAAAGATGTAATTATAAGACATAAAATAAAATATATAAATACCTTAAAGGAATTTGCAAATTATTTAATTTCGGCTCATCGTGAATTATGGTGCATGAGGATAGGGATAGGGTTTAAAGACACCCATAGAGGAACATCCTTGAATAATCTTTAGCTTCATATACTCCTTATCCCTATAACCATATGCCCTTCTGATAATATTTTTTGCCTTAAGATTGGTTCCTTCTATGTAGCCAAGGGGAACCTTCTTATCACAATAGGTAATAATACCATCTATATGCTTGTCTACCATCTTGGCAAACTTCTTGTAAGGCTCTAACCTGCTCCATTTAAGTTGTTCTTTCCAGTTTTTCCAGAACTTAAGGGCACTGGCTTTATATATGTATGACCATAAGTGACCAAAAGATTCCTTCAATAGATGTGCCTTATAGAGCCTCCAATTAGCCTTGAGTAGCCCTTTGAGTGTTTCTCTAGCACTTCCTTTAAGATTACCCATCTTCTTTAAAAGGATAAACTTTTTGCCGCATAAGAGCCCTTTCATCTCTTTTCCTGCTTTCTTAAACTCCCTCTTCCTTACCTCATTTAAAGCATTAAGAAGATGTCTGATTACATGGAATTTGTCATAGATGATTTTTATAGAAGGACAATTGGCTTTAAAGCTGTTTATAAATCCCTTTGCCATATCCATAACCCCATATGCTATCCTCTTTGCCCTTCTTTTACCAAACCACCTCCAGAATGGCAATAGGTCTTTCTCTTTTCTTCCTTCCCCTACATACAATACTTCAGGGCCATTTGGCCCTTCAAGGCTACTTATCATATGCAAATAGTTGTGTCCTTTTCCAACTGAAATTTCATCTATTCCTAATGTTGTTATTCCTGATAAATCCCTTTCTTTCTGTGTCTTTTTTATAGCCCTCTTATCTATCTCCTTTACTGTTTGCCAATGCAGATTTTCAAAGTTTGCTGTATCCTCTATTGTCATTACCTTACATAGCTCTTTTGTTTGATGAAAGAGGTCTTTGGTCGTTCTTGAATGCTTATCTAAAAAATCCAGCTTCTCTACCTTAATTCCACATCTAGGACACCTTACCTTTACCTTCTCAAACCTTAAAACTGTGATATATTTCCAAAGATGTAGATGCCTTATATCTTGTATCCATGAGCTATGTTTGCTTAACACCTTATCACCACAAGAGCTACAGGTATACCCTTTTTCAATTCGTCCTAAGTAAACAATAGCCTTCTTTATATCTTTCTCCTCCTCTATTTCTATATCCCTTGCATAAAACCCTTGAAATCCTAAAAGCTTTGTAATATAATTTATTTGTTGCATCTGTTTGAGTTACCCTCCTTTTAAAGAGATTTAAAGGGTTATAATACTCATTCAGGTGCAACATTTTCAAGAGATTATATTTGAAACTTACCCATATCTTTTTAGCTAAAGAAAGGATTTTTGGGAAAATTAGGGTCTCTTTTTTAAAATTGTGGTTATTTTCTATTGACAGGAAGGCTAATTTTTAGAAATGAAGGGAATAAATTTATTATTTCTAAACAGAAAACTTAATTGTTTCTGTTATTTTGTAAGTTTTACCCTTATTCCCATGTATTTCCAAGTTCCTTCTTCCATTATCCTCTTTTCCTCTTCAGTGAGGGTTTTTATAAAGCAATTTACCTTAAAGCCATTCATCCACAGAGAAAACCCTTCTGCTATCAAATATTTACCTATTTTTCCACTACCATTCCATCCTCCAATATAGCCCAATAATCTGATAAATCCATCCTCAGCGCTTGTTCCTATGTCATAGATATGACATCCAACCATAACTATTATAGCAAGAAGATTTTTTATTCCTTCAAACTTAAGTATCTGGAATTCTTCCAATCCTAATTCTGTCTTTAAAAACCTAAAAAATTCCTCTTTTGTTCCATCTTTTTCTATATTGTTTCCATACCTTTAATGCCTTCCTTTCATTCCTTACCTCATGATTGGTAATAAGATGTCAAGCCATGTTATCCTTAAGTTTTTCACTTATTTCTTGCAATCCTTCTATTTTTACTACCTTAGACTTTAAAACATAACATCTTTCACCATTTAGTTTACATCCTCCCCATTTAAGTTCTATATCTACTTTTCTCTTTTTCCCTAATACCTTCATTTCAGTGATAAATTTAACATTGTTTTTTAAATTCAAGT
>JBFMDZ010000252.1 GCA_040753555.1 bacterium | reverse complement strand
GCATTAAAACAGAAGTTATTGGAGTATATTGAATATTACAACAAAAAAGCAAAACCATTTGCATGGACATATGCAGGAAAACCTTGTAAAATATAACATACCTTATTTAAGGGACAGCACACTAGAAGCTTTCCCTTCTCCCCAGGTTTTCCAAGCCACTCATCCCTTAGCTTTTCTTCTTTAATATTAAGGTCAAAGGATGTTTTTACATTAATTGCCTTACTTAATAACTCATCCTCTGAGATAAAAAGCATAATATCCTCATCAATCCGATGAACAATCTCCCAAAATACATTGTAGTTTTTAAAAATAGAGCTAATAACTTCCTCTGCATCATTTATTTTTTCTTTACACCCCTCTAATACCTCTTTATATTTCTGGGTCTGTGGAAGGTTTTGCTTTTCCAGAATATCAAGCCTCTCTTTGACATTTAAAAGCTTTGCCCAAACATCCTCTTTTGCCCAAACATCCTTTTTTACTAAATTTATCAAATTCTTAAACACTTATAGAATAAACTTTATAGATTCAGAAATCCCTTTGTCAAGCTTAATCTTTTTAGAGGTCACTTGCCAGGGAAGAAGCCCTTTTACAGCAATTTTATATTCGCCCTCTTTTAGGTTTTCGCTTATAAAAAAGCCATCACAATTTGTTTTTCCTACAAAACCATTGTTTATATAAACCTCAATCCCTTGCTTTTTCTCCCTAAAGAGAATGCCCTTTACAGAGATAATGATTGTTTGACCTTCCCTTTTTATCTCATTTTTATAAACCTCTCCTGCGAGCTTTAGCTTTCTATTATTATCCAGAAGACCAAAATAGTATTCTGGAAATTCTGGTTTTTTTGAGTATTGGTCAGCAAATTCCCAAATAAATAGCCCCTTTGCCTTTGAGGATAAGGCAACTTGGCAAGCTTGATGGATATATGATGCCTGGTTTTCATAAGTGTATAGCCCTTTAGGTGAAGGATAGCCTGTCTCTGCAACAATAACATCCTTTTTAAATTCTGATGCCTTATCTATAATCTCACTCAATTTAAGGATTCTTTCTGGTTCACTAAAAATATGGTCATCTGGAGAAAATACAGGGCTATAACAGGGATAGAAATCAATGCCAATAATATCAAATGACAATTTGTTTTCAGTAAAAAACTTAAGGAAATATTCCCAATTTGGGTTATCGCATTCAAGATTTATCATAACCCTTGCTTCTGGATCATTTGCCTTTATGATTGAAATAATACCCAAAAGTACAGAGAGCTCAACCACCGGGTTTAAAGCCCAAGATTTTTCCCTCCAACCATTCACAACATGGAATGATGTATGGTTTATCTCATTTTCAGCCTGCCATATATCTATCTTTCCCTTAAATTGCTCTACAGCCTCATTTACAAACCTTGAGAGCTTTGGGATATATGAAAAAACATTAAGCTCATCCTTTATTTCCTCTACTATCCAAAAAGGAAGCATTGAGCTATAGCCAGAGCCAATCCCGGCTATAACAAAAAACCCATTTTCTTTTGCCTTATCAATTAGACTGTCATAAAAAGAAAAGTCAAATTTTTCCTTTTCTTTCTCAATATCTTTCCAGGAAAAATGAAGCCTTAGGCCATTTACACCCAATTCCTTAAGCTTCTCAAGGTCTTTCTCTTTTACCTCGGCTGGAACCTCACATAAGGTTACCCCAAAGATAAAATCATCCCTCATTTTTCATCACCTCTTTTTACCATTTTTATTATCTGGTCTATTTTTGAAAATGAGAAACCTTTTTTCCTTAAGATATGTGCCAACAGGGCAGGATGGGATTGTTTAGAAATTGGTTTTTTTGCCTCCTCCTCAAGGAAATCAAGGTTTCTTTTCCAAATGCTAGAAAACTTAATGATAGCTTTTTTAAATCTTGGGTTAAATTCATAAAGCAAAGGGATAAGCTTAAGCCTTATCTTATTCCTTGTGTATACAGGTCTTAAATTTGTTTTGTCAATTATAAAAGGAATATTATTCTTTGCTAAATATTCCTCAATCTCTTTCCTTTCAATATCAATTAAAGGCCTTATAATTGTAATCCCATCCATTTCCATTTTTTCTTCTATTCTATAGGGGTTTTCTCCCCTTATGATATGAAATAGGATTGTTTCTATATTGTCATCAAGATTATGTCCTAATGCAATGCTTTTTGCATTTATTTCCTTCGCTGTTTTTAAAAAAAAATCATACCTTGCCCTTCTTGCCATCTTTTGTGAATGAATGGGGTTTTTCCAGCTTGTAACATAAAAAGGCAAATTAAACCTTTCTGCCAGCTCTTTAACAAATTCTGCATCTTTGTCCGATTCCTTTCTAAGGCAATGGTTAAAATGACAAAGGAAAAGGGAAATATTAAACCTTTTCTTTAGTGAACAAAGCATATAAACAAGGGCCGTTGAATCACAACCACCAGATGCCCCAATTAGAATATTGTCTTTTGTTGAAACAAGGGCTTCGCACTTCTTTAAAACCTTAAGCCTAATTTTATCTTTTTTCGTAATTATTCACCCCCTCTTTGTGAAACGGAGAATCTTAAGAAAAAGAGAAAAGGAGAATATCATCTTTGTCTAATTAACCATTTATCCACTTTCTCAATCATTCATATAATCTGTCCAATGATTTG
>JBFMDZ010000251.1 GCA_040753555.1 bacterium | reverse complement strand
ATTTATTCCCTTCATTTCTAAAAATTAGCCTTCCTGTCAATAGAAAATAACCACAATTTTAAAAAAGAGACCCTAATTTTCCCAAAAATCCTTTCTTTAGCTAAAAAGATATGGGTAAGTTTCAAACAAAAAAGATCTTGACAAAAAAGATACATTGGTGGCATAATATTGAAATTGATTTTTAATTGCAATTGGTGATTAAAATGATGACCAAAGAAAAGATATTCAAGGACTATTTAAGACAGAAGGGGTTGAAGTTTACCCAAGAGAGAGGGGTTGTTTTGGAGGAGGTATTCTCCACCCATAAACATTTTGATGTAGACGAGCTTTATGATCGTTTGCGTAAGCGAGACGAACGTATCTCAAGGGCTACTATCTATAGAACCCTTCCTTTATTAGTTGAAAGTAATCTAGTTAAAGAGGCTTTCCATTGCCATGGTAGGGCGACTTATGAACATACCTTTGGACATGACCATCATGACCACCTGCTCTGTATAAGATGCGGTAAGGTCATTGAATTTAAGGAAGAGCAGATTGAAAGATTGCAAGATGAAATTTGCAAAAAGTATGGGTTTGAACCTGTAGAACATAGGTTAGGCATTAAAGGGTATTGTAAGATGTGTAATAAGGATTCCAATACTTAAAATTTTTTAAAATATAATTGCGATTGCGTCTCAATTATAATTAGAGGAGGCTAAATTATGGCTGATAGACCTTTGAAGGAGCTTTTACCAGGCCAGAAAGGTAAGATTACAAATGTTACAGGGTCTGGTTCTATTCATCGTCGGATTTTGGATATGGGGATTGTCAAAGGAAGTGAGATAGAGATGGAACGAATTGCCCCTTTGGGAGATCCTGTGGAGGTCAGAATAAAAGGATATCATTTATCCCTTCGCAAAGAGGAAGCAGCTAACATATTTATAGAGGTAGATTAAATGAAAGGAGCTCTTCTGCCTTTATCACAAATTTCTCCCGGCAAAGAAGTAACCTTAGTTGCTATACATGGCGGTAAAGGCTTAAGAGCTAGACTTACAGACATGGGATTAAATGAAGGAATGAAGTTTAGAGTCCTACATTCTTACTGTTCTGGCCCTTGTATTATTCTTATCGGTAATACAAGATTGGTTTTAGGGCACGGTATGACTCAAAAGATCTTAGTAAAGGAGGAATAAAAAATGTCTAAAAAATTGACCATTGCCTTGGCTGGTAATCCCAATTCTGGTAAATCTACCGTCTTTAATAACCTAACCGGGGCACGCCAGCATGTAGGAAATTACCCAGGGGTAACGGTAGAGAAGAAGGTGGGAAACTTGAGGTATAAGGATTATGAGATAGATGTAGTTGACCTTCCAGGAACCTATAGTCTAACTGCCTATTCTATTGACGAAGTAGTTGCCCGAAATTTCCTGGTAGAAGAAAAACCTGATGTGGTAATTGACATCATTGATGCCTCAAATTTAGAGAGAAATCTATATCTTGCCACCCAGTTTATGGAGTTAGGCGCCCCCTTAGTCTTTGCCTTGAATATGTCTGATTTAGCAAAGAGGCAGGGGCTTGTGATTGATAAAAAGAGGCTTGAAGAACTATTAGGAATCCCTCTTGTCTTCACTGTGGCTTCTAAGAAAGAAGGAATGGATAAACTCCTTGATGAGGTCGTTAAATTAGCTGAGCATAAAACGGAATTACCCAAGACAACTGTAAAGTATGGCCCTGAAATAGAGGAAGAGCTCGCAAAGATAGAACAGATACTATTAAAAGATAAGGACCTTATGAAGAAGTATTCCTCAAGGTGGCTGGCAGTGAAGCTCTTAGAGGATGACAGTGAGGTTTTGAAAAGGGTAGGGGAGAGTCCATACTCTGGAGAGATTCTTAAGACATTAAAGGAGAGTATTCTCCACCTCAAAGCCATCTTTGGAGATACCCCTGAGGCAATAATTGCCGATAGAAGATATGGATTTATCAGCGGTGCCTGCAGTGAGGCAGTGAGCAGAACCTATGAGGTGCGGCATAGCCTTTCAGACAAGATAGATCAGGTGCTTATTAATCGGGTGTTGGGTCTTCCTATCTTCCTTTTCCTGATGTGGCTTATGTTCAAATTTACCTTTGGTGCAAGTGAACCTTTGATGGGCTGGGTTGAGGCTTCCCAGGAGTGGTTAGGGAATCTATTGGGTAGCTTGCTGCCGGAAGCTAGCGCAGCTCAATCATTAGTTGTTGATGGAATAATTGCAGGCGTTGGGAGTGTTCTTGTCTTTGTGCCGATAATATTTTTGCTATTTTTGGCGATGGCAGTATTGGAGGACTCCGGGTATATGGCCAGGGCTGCCTTCATTATGGACAGACTTATGCATAAGATTGGCTTGCATGGCCGTAGTTTTATTCCAATGTTATTGGGTTTTGGCTGTAATCTCCCAGCAATTATGGCAACCCGCACCATAGAAGATAGAAAGGATAGATTAGTAACTATCTTAGTCAATCCCTTTATGAGCTGCGGCGCAAGGCTTCCCGTTTATGCCTTACTCATTGGTGCATTTTTCCAAGAAAGAGCATCCGGTAATGTTCTATTCTCCATCTATATGTTGGGAATAGTTCTGGCTATTGTAATGGCTAAGGTATTCCGTAAGTATCTATTAAAGGGTGAGGCTGCTCCTTTTG
>JBFMDZ010000250.1 GCA_040753555.1 bacterium | reverse complement strand
AATAATCAAGAGAAAAAGGAAGGTAAAATTTATAAAAATTGGCTTTTTATATGAGAAAGTTTTTGATATTTTGATATAATATATCTTATCATAAACAATCCGACGCAAAGGTAGCGAAATATAAGAAGTTATGAAGCAAAGTTTCTTTTGTTTCCTTTTTCTTCCCCTTTTATGCTTTTCATTAGAAAGGGAGGTTGTGTTTTCTAAAGATGAGGTCTCATTTAGCAAGTATAATGGGTATGATGTTGTAAGCCTTCCTGATTGTAGCTATACCTCTGATATAGGAAAGCCATCCCTTCCCAGAAGGCTTATTCATTTGTCCCTTCCACCAAATGCTACGGTTGAAGGGATAAGGATAATCTCCATTACCAAAGAAGGGCTTGAGGGAACATATAACATCCTACCCTCCCAGCCACCAGCACCACTTATAGAAATTAAAAAGGAGATTTCTTTTGTAGAGCCTGACTTATCTATCTATAACTCCTCAAACCCATATCCAGAAAGCATCGTATCCTATACAAAGGAGGGAAATCTAAGCGGATATAACATCATCGCTATATTTGTTTATCCATTGCAATACATTCCAAAAGAAAAAAGGCTTATCCTTAATAAAGCCATTAGATTTGAGGTTCTATACAAAAAGAAAAAAGTCCCCCTTTCCATAATCAGAAGAAATAGAGAAACAGAAGAGAGGGTTTTGGATATAATAAAGGGGTTGGTTAAAAACCCTGAGGATATTCCAAAATTTGAAAAAAGGGGCATAATGCAGGTACAAAGCATACCATATCTAATCATTACAAGCGAAGCTTTAAAGGATGGATTCAAAAGGCTTGCCAATTGGAAGGAGAAAAAGGGGATTTTATCACAGATAGTAAGCGTTGAAGAAATTATTAAAACAAAAGAGGGCATAGATACCCAAGAAAAGATAAGGAACTTTATCAGGGATTACTATCAAAATAAGGGGACAATCTGGGTTCTTCTGGGAGGTGATACAAATGTTATCCCACATCGGATAACCCATATTTTTGATGTTGAATTTTATGATAAATGGTATAGTGAGATTCCTTGCGACCTTTACTATTCTGACCTAGATGGAGATTGGGATAATGACCACGATAAGGTTTATGGTGAGATAGAGGATGATGTGGATATGTATCCCGATGTATTTGTTGGAAGGGCGCCAGTGGATACAAAAGAGGAAGTCTCCTGCTTTGTAAATAAGGTTATAGATTATGAGAAGGCAAAAGAAAAGGGCTATCAGCTAAAGGCATTCTTTATGGGATTTGACGCTGACTGGTGGACTTATTCTGAAGAGGGAAAGGAGGATATAGCAAAGACATATATTCCAGAAAACTTTATCCTAACAAAGGAATACGATTCGGAAAAAGGATTACATAAAGCTGATGTCTTAAGGGCATTGAACGATGGTCAGAATATCATAAATCATTCTGACCATGCAAACTATAATCTAATAGGGGTTGGTTGTGTGAATCACGGTGAGGTCTTATATTCCTCTGATCTGGATGAATCATTAACAAATCAAGATAAAATAACGGGTTTTCTATTTTCGGTTGGTTGCCTTCCTGCAGCAATAGATAAGGATTGCTTTGCCGAGCATTGGCTTCTTAATCCAAAGGGTGGTGGATTTATGGTCGGAAATACACGCTTTGGATGGTATAGGCCTGGAGAGCCAGGAAATGGTCCATCTGACCTCTATGACTCACAGTTCTTTGCTTCCCTTTTTTCAAAAGGCATCTACCACATTGGCCAAACATTGGCAGATACAAAGGCATACTATGTGGGAAGCGCAAAAACAGATTATGTTATGAGATGGTGTATGTACACCCTTGTCCTGATTGGTGATCCAGAGATGGCCCTTTGGACAGATATTCCTTCTGAGCTTGTTGTTTCTTATCTCCAATCCATTCCTATTGGAAAGCATAGTTTAACTATAAAGGTTGAGAGGGGAGGAAATCCCGTGGAAAATGCCTTGGTTTGCTTAAGAAAGGAGAATGATTTTTATGCCTCTGGTTATACAGACAAATCAGGAAGAACAACCCTTGATTTTGAATTAAAAACAACCGGAGAGATTGAGATAACTGGAAGCTCACAAAATGGCTTATATGAAGGAATTATCTATGGAGTGCCTACATCTGGTTCATTCGTCAGTTATTACAGCCATAGTATATATGATATGGATAAGGATGGTGTGGTAACCCCAGGGGATGAGGTTGAGCTAGGTATTGTTCTAAAAAATTATGGATTTTCTTTAGCTCCTTCTGTTTTAGCCACCCTAACCACAGAAGATAAATTTGTTGAGATTCTTTCTTGTAGTAAGTCATATGGAAGTATCTTGCCATCAGGAACAGCAAGCTCAGAATATTATAAATTTAAGGTAGACAATAATTCTTTTCTCCATAACATCCGATTTCTTATTTCAATTGATGACGGAGCAGGTGGCTCATCTACTGGAAACCTCTTTATTCCAATTGCCACATCTATCTCAGGGAGGGTTATTGATATTAAGAAAAATCGTAACTATTCAGTCATTACAGAGAGAAACGGAGAATGGATGAATTGGAGAGAGGGAGAAGGGGAGAAAGGGAGAATCTTAAGAAGGGGAGAAATTTCTCCGTTTCACAGAAAAAGGGGAGAATGG
>JBFMDZ010000249.1 GCA_040753555.1 bacterium | reverse complement strand
ATAAGGTGTGGTTTGTGCTATTCCTCCTGTAAATTCAAGGCAATTGCTGTGGATTAGGAATGGAGGGAAGAATTAATATAATTGACCAAGGATTTCTTATGAATTCCTCTCTTTCTTCTCTATCCTTAATATCATAACAAGTCAGTGATTAGTGGTCACTTTTTCTCTATTGACCTGTTTTTCTTGCAGGGTGAATAGTTACTTGTTTTTTTGCTATAAAAACATTAATACTTGAAAACAAATTTTATTTCAGTATACAAGATAATGCAAAAAAGGCTTGTAGAATATCAATGGATAATATAAAATATGGTTTAATGATTGACCTACATACACATACAATATTCTCTGATGGAGAGCTTATTCCTTCAGAGCATGTACATAGGGCATATGTAAAAGGGGTGAAGGTTTTAGGGATAACAGACCATGTGGATTTATCAAATATTGACTTTGTAGTGCCAAGAATAGTCAAGGTTTGCGAAGAACTTAATAAAAGATTTCCTATCAAGGTTATTCCAGGGTGTGAGCTTACCCATGTTCCTTGTGATACAATACAAGAATTAGCAGATTATGGGAGGAGCTTGGGTGCAAAAATCATTGTTGTTCATGGAGAGAGCATTATGGATGCTGTTCCAGCTGGAACAAACCTTGCTGCTTGCAATTCCAATATTGATATATTGGCACATCCAGGCTTGATAACAGAGGAGGAGGTAATTCTTGCCAAAAAAAATGGGATTTTTCTTGAGATAACAGCAAGGGCAATTCATAGCTTTACAAATGGTCATGTTGCGAGCCTGGCAAAGAAGATAGGGGCAAGCCTTGTTTTAGATACAGACGCTCATACATCAAATGAGTTTATAGACCTAAAAATGGCAGAAAAGATTGCTTTGGGATGCTGTGTTTCCCTTGAAGAGCTTCTTTCAAACTCAACATCCCTTGTAAAGAAAGCGAAATAGTATGTTTAGGTATTTTATACTAAAAAAGAAGTGATTTTAGTAAAGTATGTGTTTAGCCTCTTAAGGAAGCGTGAAAATACAAGGATTTAAACAGCGGCGACAACGCGTGCCTGCCCTTTCTTTAAGCGTAAGTGAAAGGAGGATCGGCTTTAGCTTAACACAGCTGTTCTTGGGACTTGTCCCCTCAACACATATATGATGGAAGGAATTGGAGGTGTTGGGGAGCGATGTGGTTGTATTGCAATAAGAGAAGAAGGTTTTGTTTCTTTGGCTTTGAAGCTAAAGAATGAGGATGTTCTTTCCATCCCATTTTTGTTGGTTTCCTATCGATTTGAGCTTTATAAACTCCCCACCTATCCTATAATAAGGCTTTATTTAGAATTATCTGACCGACCCGAAAAAGACCCAATAAAAGCCGAGGCTTTGTTTTTTTTAGAAAAAGACAAAGAAATGCTTGATGCTTTATCTATTCAGTCCTTACTTAACCTACATTTCTTCAATGAGGAAAATAAGTATGTTTCCTCTAAAGAGATACCTTTCTTTGTCTCACAGAGGGATATTTTAAAGGAAGCAAGGAAGGATGCAGAGGATTTTCTTTCTTCTCTTTTAAAGCCAAATATAAACCACGCACTAAAGGATTTTTATTCTTCGTTTCCTTTGTAAAAAGTGTCTTTGTTTCGCTCTTTTAGAAGCTTCTTTAATATCTTTAAATCCTCTTTATCCTGAATGCGATCTGTTCCTTCCTTTGTTTTAATAAGGCTTTCAAGCCCAATCCAGTTTGCCATCACATCAGTGTATAGCGCACATTCCCTTTCCCTCCATGCTTTCTCAAAGCGCACATTTGGAATCTTTTTGAGAATATCTATTCTATTTGGTTCAATTCCTATCTGGACTATCTCATCAGGATGTCCTACGGACAAAAGCCAGGGACTTCCAAATTCAGCTAGTGCCTGGTTGGCCTTTTCGATATTGGCCTTTTTTGGCTCAATAAATATATCTAGGTCTTTGGTATACCTTGGAATGGCATGATAAGCAAAGGCATAGGCTCCTACTATCAAATAACGGACTTTATGTTTTTCAAATAGCCTAAGAAAGTCCCTAAAGTCCTCTGTGGCATCTATTCTTTTTGGCATGCAATATCGTCTTTAATTCTTTCCGCAAGCATTCAAGGGCATAGATTCGCATTTGGGGAGTCTTACTAAGCCAGAATTTTAAATCCCATTTCTTTGCATCATTAAAATCCTTTGCAATATGCCAAACTATATTCTTTTTTCTTTTTTCACTTCTTTCCTTTAACCCCATTTCTTCAACAAATCTAACCCTGATATAAATTTAATAATATCAAAATTCTCCTTTTATGTCAATTATAAAAATTTCTCTAAAGTTTTTTTAAAAATTTGCCGATAATATATGAAAGGGTTAATTATAAAAAAAGAGGAAAAGATATTGGTAGCTTGCAACCCAAAATCTTTTCTTTTCCCCTTTTGGATTATATATCGGCAAAACGATGAGAAAACTTAAGGATTAAATTACAAGGATTAAGGATTAAGTTATAAGGATTAAGTTAAAAAGATGAAGAATTTTTGTGATTTGAAGGTATGGCAGAAGGCACATCAATTAGTTTTAGAGATATACAAAATTACTGTTCAATTTCCTGATAATGAGAGGTTTGCTTTAGTTTCTCAAATTAGACGCTCATCTGTTTCTATTCCGGCTAATA
>JBFMDZ010000248.1 GCA_040753555.1 bacterium | reverse complement strand
CTATACTTTAGAGAGGCATATTTTGTGATTTCCTGTTACTATCAACTCAGGTTATCGGTTATCGGTTATCAGGTTATCGGTAAAGAGCAAGCAGTAGCCTGCTATCTCAAATTACCGATTACTGATTACCTGATTACCGATTACCGATTACTTTAAATAATCACAATTTATACTCCACTGGAGTATAAATTTAGTCACGAGAAACTCTCATGCCCCGTCGGGACATAACACGCTGATGACTTTTGATGCGGATATTCGCGGATATAAGATAGAAGATAGAAAAAAGAGAGAAAAATCAGCGAAAAATCCGTTAAATCCGTGTCATCCGTGTTCTATTCTTACGGCTATTTTCCGGAGAAATCAAGGGGGTAAATTATGTCGTGTGTGGTTAGTGTATCTGATAATTGTTGCCAGATTCAGTCACACAATCGCTGTCAATCGGATTGACGCCACTTGTGGCGTTATGACCCCACAAGTGTTGTCAATCCGTTCATTTCATAGACGCGCTAAACACATACAGTACCCTTCTGATTAACCTTCTATCGACAACAATCTTCCTTCTACCTACTAATATGTGCAGGTGGCGCTTACTCCTCCTAATGCCGCTTCACTCCATTCCCTAATAAAATCTACTACCTTTGGTCTTATCATTATCTCTGGAGGAACTGGTTGTAGGTAAATAACTTCTTTTACTTCTACCGCAGGTGGTTTGAGATTTCTTTCTCCCCATAAAATCCTATATGTATATTTTGAATATTGATAACCTGGCGCTATCATCCCTAAGGTAATCCAATTGTATCCCATCGGCGGTATATATGTTCTTGGCTCCGTACCGTCCATTAGCGGTCCATCGTACACTTGTTTTCCATCTTTGTCAAAGACTTGAATCTTGACCGTAAGTGTGCCCAGATTGGGATTGCCCACAAAGATACCCGTATCCATTAACACCAACTCCGCATCCATAGGAGGTTTAGCCAGCATTCCTAAGTAAAAGATACTCATGGTTCCTCTACCAAAAACACAAGTTGCCTTCTCTCCACCTAATGCAGCTTCACTCCATTTGTTAATAATGTTAGGTGCATAAAATGAATTCTGTATCAACATAGGATCAACTGGTTGATAATAAGTCACCTCTTTAACTTCGACTGCAAGCGCAGGTACATCCCTCCATTTTATCCTATAGGTATATTTTGAATATTGATAATCTGCTGATGGTGGCACTATCATCCCTAAGGTAATCCAATTGTATCCCATAGGTGGTATCTTTTGTCTTTCCTGTCCTCCGTCCATTAGTTGTTTTTTGCATACAAATTTTCCATTCTTGTCCCAAACCTCAATCATAACAGGAACTGGTACTGTATATGGATTGCCCACAAAGATAGCAGTATCCATTAATACAGATTTCTCATCAAGTTTATACACCATCCCTTCATAAAATATACTCTTCACCTGAGATATACTCTCCACCTGGCTCCAGGCATCTAAGACAGCCAATCCCGATAGGATAACTATCGCTCCTATCAAACTTAGTAATCTTCTTTTCATTATTTTCCTCCTTTTTAAAATTATTTTTTATTTATTTGAAAAAGAGTATTGATACCTTACCTACTCATCACCCCCTTTTTCATCAAGATTTACTCTATTACTTTGTAGCAGAGATTTTGACTTAGCAAAAACCTCTGTGATGACAAGGAATTTTAAGGAAAATCATCCCTCATTTAATGATACTATAAATATCTTCTCTTTGTCAAGAAAATTTTTCTGAAAAAATTCTCATTCTTTACCACCTCCTCTTTTAACCAGAACGCTCTCGGATAAAATGAGCCTTGATTTTATTGGTCTTCACAGACCGTAAACTTTTCCTTCACCCCCACAATTCCCTTCCTTTTTATACCCCAATCTCTATTCCTATCTTTCTTTTAACTGCCCTTTAATTCCATTAGAATTAATTTTCCTCCCCATTTTTGCCGATATAATTATCAGATACCCCTTAAACAAAAACAGGAAGGTGGTAACAATGTTACCAAATAATAATAACTTGCTAAATTTAAACTCTACTCTTGCCCCAAGAAAACAACGCCGAAAATTTCAGTTCTTCATCTATCGTATCAAAAAGAAAATTAGAGCATTCCTCATCTGTCTTGAACTTATTTCAGGCCCAAGACAGAATTATAAAAATCAAACTGATGAAAATATCCTCTCTTTCTATGCTACTCAAATTGTTAAACTCTCTCTCCTTGACCTCTCCCCTGCTAAAGAAATCCTTTCCTCTCTTTATTCCTCTAAACCCAGAGGCAAAAAACCCCGTCCCCCTATAGATATGCTTCGCTCCTTAATCCTTATGACTCTCCTCCATATCCACAGTACCTCCCTTTGGGTCTCTTATTTGAAATCTGTAAGCGTTCAGGTGTAAGTACCACAAGTAATTATTTTTTATTCACTGCAATTCAGACACTGGACAAAAGACATCAAGACTATAGACTCTATTTATGCAGGAAATTAGGTAAGCGTTCAGTTACTTAAAAAAATAACTGTAAAATGTAAAATGAGCAATTAAAAATTTAAAAGTCAATTCTGTGTTCTGGCAGTAAGAACTGATTTCCCAATCATCTTGCATTTCATCTATCCTCTCATTTTACATTTTTCATTGGACATTGCCCATTTTACATTATTAT
>JBFMDZ010000247.1 GCA_040753555.1 bacterium | reverse complement strand
AGAGGGAAGTATTCTCCTTGAAAGAAAAGGAAGAATTAAAATTTTAAATAAACAAAGCCTCATAAAATGGATGTAAAAAAATCACAAAAAAATGTAACTTTTTAGTGAGATTTCTCACTGACAAAAAAGAGTGGGTTGTTGTATTTTAATGTTAAAAAATAAAAAAACAATTATATTTAATCATAGAAATGAAAAATTTTAAAAGCGAGGGGGAGGTTAAACCTAACCACCCCAAGGGTTTTTATATAAAATCAAAGGCAGGTTCAATAAAGAGCCTGCTATTTTATTTCCCTTCTCTGAAGGGGTGGCAGACCGTAAGGTCTGACCGGCGTAGCAAGGAGGTAATGAAAAGATGAAGAAAATCTTGAGTTTGGTAGTTTTAGGGCTAATTTGGGGCGATGAGGCAAAGGCGGATAATTTTTCTGCCATAAAATCCCTTATTGTAAGATAAGCTTTAAATTTTAAGCTTGCCTTTTTGTTAAAGGATAGATATAATTAGGTTTATGAAAAAGAAAAAGGTGATAAAAACAAAAGAGTAAAAAAGGTCGTGGAAATGCTTAAAAAAGCCTTATTTTTATTGCCCCTTGTTATCCTTTTTCTCCATAAGGGATATATTTTATATAAAACAGAACATTGGATGAATGATGATGCCTTTATCTCATTTAGATATGCAGAAAACCTAGCCAAGGGAAATGGGCTTGTCTACAACAAGGGAGAAAAAGTTGAGGGCTATACAAACTTCCTCTGGGTGATATTATTAGCACCCTTTATGAAGCTAGGATTTGACCCTATCTTAATATCGCTTATTCTAAGCTTAATTTTTTCTTTGGGGACAATAATAATATTTACCAAGCTCTCTTTTCTTATATCCTTTAATCCAAAAAGTATCTTTAATCTCTTAGCCCCAATATTCTTAGTGCTTGACGGCATATATATCGGATGGGGAATATGTGGACTTGAGATAGACCTATACACATTCTTGGCGATATTAAGCATTTGGCTTCTTTTAAAAAACTCTCCTTATCTTCCAATTGCTCTTTCTCTTCTTTCAATGACAAGGCCAGATGGGTTTATCTTTACTGGCTGTATTTTTCTTTATAAGATGCTAAAGGAGAAAAGCCTAAATCTTAAATTTATCCTTATATTTTCCTTAATTTATTTTCCTTATTTCTTATGGAGGTATTCTTACTATGGCTTTCTCTTTCCCAATAGCTTTTATGCCAAGGTAGGTTCTGGATTTAATCAATATAGAATGGGCTATTTGTATTTTAAGGAATTTTTGTTAATCCATGGAGGCATATTTCTCCTTCCCATCTTCCTAATCCTTATAAAAAAAAGGGAAATTCTATGTTTATTAGGGATATTTACCACATATTCTTTATATATCATCTATGTGGGAGGGGATTATTGGCCAGGTGGAAGATACTTTGTTCCCATTATTCCCCTTCTCTATCTTCTATTTAAAGAAAGTCTATTATGTATCTATAATTGGTCTTCTTCCTTAAGGTATTTAAAAATAGCCATTTTTTTAATGCTTGGTGCTTTAAGCATAATAATTGCAAGATACGCAATCCTTAATTCCTTCTCTGGTCCTTTCTATAAATTGATTACTGAGCATAGAATGGATAAGGATGGAAGGATAATCGGTGAGTATTTGCGTCAGAAAACCAAACCCAATGAAACCTTGGCTACCAATACCGCAGGAACCATTGCCTATTACTCAAAGCTTAAGGTAATAGATATGCTTGGAATAAATGACTTGCATATTGCTCATAAAAAGAGGAAGAAGAGGCTTGAGGGATGGTGCACCGGGCATGAAAAATATGATGGTGCGTATGTATTTTCAAGAAAACCAGAATATATAATTCTTGGGTATTCAAGTATTACCGGGCCTATGCTTCCTTCCGATGTGGTAATCTGCGATATCGAGGAATTTATAACAAATTATGAACCAATAGTTGTTCCTATAAGGCTAAGCAATGCCCCTTGCTTTATCTATTATAAAAGATTGCCTATTTCCTCAAAGGATAGCCTCCTTGAGAAAGAAATTCAAAAGGAGATAAAGATTGACTACCAGCCAATTGAGAATATAAAGGCAATGGAGATGATCTGGGATTGTGGAGGTAGGCTCTTTAAGCGAGGGGGTTTATTTTTTAATAAAAGAAGGATCGATTGGGCAATATTGGAATGGGAAAAGGCAATAGCATTAAATGTATTGAATCCATCAAATCTGGTGCAGGCACATTATTGGCTAGGTGTTTCCTATCTTAGGAAAGGAAGGAAAGAAGAAGCAAGGCTTCAATTCAAAAAGGTTTTAGAAAAAGAGCCAAATAATAAAGATGCCCTATCTATCCTTGAGAATATGAATATACAGAAAATGAGATAAAATTTTTCTTGCAAAATTTTATAAATGATATTATGCTTGATTTTAAAATGAAAATTTTAGAGAAAAATTATAAAATGAGTGGGGGTAGAACCTAAATGTCATAAAGGGTTTTTATATAAAATCAAAGGCAGATTCAATAAAGAACCTGCTTTTTAAGGAGGTAAAGCAAATGAGTGTGCCAAGCAAAGCGTATTGGTTCTTGTTGGTGAAAGTCCAACTTGGGCAAAGGTTAGCCACTAGCCCAATACTTAATTCCACATTTAGGGAGGTAACAAACTAAATGATGCTGGAAGG
>JBFMDZ010000246.1 GCA_040753555.1 bacterium | reverse complement strand
ATGATATTGGACATTGGAAATTGGACATTTTTTTGACATTTGAACTTGGGATTTGGGATTTATTATAGAATGGATGAATTTTAAAACAGCCAAACATATAAAATACGATATACTGAATAGTTACAACTTTTCTTGAAATATTTATCTGAAGGTGGTTTCCCTGAGGTTGTCTTATCAGGCAATTTAGAACTTCTTAAGCAATATTTCAGGGATATTATTCAGAAAGACATTGTGATGCGACATGATGTCCGCACGAAAAGTATTCTTGAAAAGATGGCTATTTATCTTATAAGCAATGCCACAAAAACTACCTCTATTGAATCACTGAAAAAAACCTTCAATATCTCCTATAAACTTTCCTTTACTTATTTAGATTATCTAAAGGAGGCTTTTTTGCTTTTTGAACTCCCCCAATTTTTTTATTCTTTAAAAAGGCAACAAAGGGCATTTAAGAAGATATATGCTGTTGACTGTGGGCTTGCCAATGCCGTTTCTCTTAAATTCTTTGAAGACAAAGGCAGACTCCTTGAAAATTGTGTTTTTTTACACCTTTTGCAACAGGGGGGCGAGCTCTACTATTATAAGACAAAGAATAATTTAGAGGTCGATTTTCTACTTAAAGATTTTAGTGATAAGATAATGCCTATTCAGGTAACCTGGAGTCTTGAGAGCAAAAAGACAAAAAACAGGGAATTAGGCAGTCTTATCTCTGCTTTAGACGAACTAAAATGTAAAGAGGGGCTTATACTCACATATGATGAAGAAGATAATATCCTGGTTGATAATAAAATTATCCGTATAAAACCCGTGTATAAGTGGCTTCTGGAAAAATAGACAGGGGAATAATGCAGAAAAACGAATTGCTCGGCTTAAGATGATGGGACATTTATCTTGTGATGAAAAAGGCAAGGAATACTGGGTGAATGAACACAAAGAATTGTTTGATAAAATAGTGGAGTTTTGCGTAGAATATTTTAAGGGAAAAATTTGTATAAAAAACAAGTCGTTTGATAGACATATCTTCAAGAAGGTTTGGGATAATTAAGCAAAATGTCAAATAATACTTGACAAATTATTATTATCTGTGTAAACTATCACCTATGATATTCCCCAGAAAGATACAAGAGAGATTAACAAAATGCATTGATGAACCAGAGATTGTTGTGCTTACTGGTATGCGGAGAGTGGGCAAGACAACCCTCTATCAATCCATTTTTAGGAGTATTGAAAGCAAGAACAAAGCCTTCTTTGACCTGGAAAATCCCATTGTCCAAAAGGTATTTGAAGAGATAGATTATAACAACATCATCCTGAATCTAAAGGAATATGGTATTGTTTCAAAGGAAAAGGCTTATATTTTTCTTGATGAGATTCAGGCTATGCCAAACATTGTAAAGGTAGTTAAGTATCTTTATGACCATTTTGGGGTTAAATTCTTTCTTACTGGCTCAAGTAGTTTCTATCTAAAGAATCTCTTTCCAGAAAGTTTATCAGGTAGAAAATTTGTTTTCAATCTTTATCCTTTGAATTTTGAGGAATTTTTGATATTTAAAGGTATAGAAAGAGAAGTCTTAGGAGATTTTAGCCAAAAGGATAGGCGTAAAAATTTTATTCGCTACCAGAGGTTAAAGGCTCTCTATGAAGAATACCTTAATTATGGAGGTTTCCCACAGGTGGTTTTGGAAGAGGATATTACAAGAAAAGGGATGCATCTTAATGATATCTTTAAATCCTATTTTGAAAAAGATGTTAAGAATCTTGCCAGGTTTAGAGAGATTCAACTATTCAGAGACCTCTTGCTTTTGTTGTTCTCTCGAGTTGGCTCAAAACTTGATATTGCAAGGTTGGCATCTGAATTGGGCACTTCTCGGGAGACTATATATTCCTATCTATCCTTCTTACAAGATACATTTTTTATTACCTTGGTTCCTTCATTTACCGGGAGTATGGATAAATTGGTGAGTAAAGCCAAAAAGGTTTATTTTTGTGATACAGGGATACTAAATGAGTTTGCCAAGGTCTCTGAAGGTGCACTCTTTGAGAATGCAGTCTACAATAACCTACAAGGGTTTAATAACATTCATTATTATCAAAAAAGATCTGGAAGGGAGATTGACTTTATCCTTGATAGCAAGATTGGTCTTGAGGTAAAACTTAAAGGTATCCCAAGTGATTTTGAAAGGCTAAAGACCATCTCTGCCAAAATAGGTTTAAAGAACTGTTATGTTGTAAGCAAAGAATTTGTAGATTCCGATGGATTTATCTCGGTGATTGATTTGTAATTGATTACCAGTATCCTGTGTCTTTAAAAATGAATATAAGAAATTGTTTGATAAAATAGTGGAGTTTTGCGTAGAATATTTTAAAGGGAATGGCTAACAATATTGAGGTAATTCCTCAGCTGTGATGATGAGGTGAGTTGATGAAAGGGATAAAATATATTCCTAAATTTGATAGACCGCGTGAAAAGATGGGAAAGAAAGGGGCAAAAGCTCTTTCTAATCTTGAGTTATTGGCCGTTTTACTTGGTAGCGGGATAAAAGGTAAAGATGTGTTTGAGGTGGCAAGGGATATACTGAAAATCAATTAAATTTCAAGTAAGAAAGAAAATTATCTCTTAAGTAATTTGTAAAAAATGCCGAATAAATAGATAGAATGGCAGGATTTCTTAAGGATGAGGATAGGAACAAATTAAAA
>JBFMDZ010000245.1 GCA_040753555.1 bacterium | reverse complement strand
AATCCCTTTGCCAAAAACTACCTTGAGGAATGCAAAAAAGTTCCTTGACAAGAATTTGATGAAGTAAGTAGACTTTTTACAATGGAAAAAGAGGATAAAGAAAGGATGATGGTTCAGAGAGAGAGAGAGAGAGAGTAATTCGTCAAGAAGGTTTTTATATAAAATCTATAAAAGCAGGTTTAATTTTAAGCCTGTTTATTTTTTTCAGGGAGGTAATGTGAAATGAAAAGAGCAATCTTGGGATGTGTGATAGTTTTGGGGATTGTGGCTTGTAAAATAGCCAGAGCAGAGACCTATGTTTCTGGGACAATCACCAGCAACACAACTTGGGCTTTAGCAAATAGCCCTTATGTTGCTACGGATACTGTAACTGTAGCCAATGGCGTAATTTTGACCATTGAGCTAGGGGTAACCATAAGGTTTGCTACAGAGACCTCTCTAATCTGCTATGGCACATTGAATGCAATCGGCACACCCCTTGGCACAGTTACATTTACCTCTGACCAAGATACCCATACAGCTGGCCATTGGAAAGGGATTAAGCTATCTGGAAGTGGAGTACAGGGAAGCCAAATCAAATATTGCGATATTGGCTATGCAAAGCAGGCAATATATCTTGAGAATACATCGGGGATTGTGATTATTAATTGTTATATTCACGACAATAAGGGAGATGATGGTGCTTCAGGTTCTACTGGACAGCCAGGTGGCATAGGCTGTGGAATTTATCTTTCAGCAGGCTCAAACAATAATTTTATTGGAACAAATACAATCAGAAACAACACAGGAGGTCAAGGAGGAATGGGTGGTAATTTTGCTTCAGGCGGCAATGGTGGTATTGGATGTGGAATATATCTTTTACAATCAACAAACAATACAATATCACAAAATCAAATATCCAAAAATATAGGAGGCCAAGGAGGGGCTACTAGTTGGGGGGGATATGGAGGCAATGGAGGAATTGGAGTTGGAGTTTATCTTGAAAGGTCAACCAATAATATTATAGATTGTAATACCATATTAGAAAACACAGGAGGAAACGGAACTATGCATAACGTCGTATTAGAAGAAGCACTTGGAGGCATTGGAGCTGGAATTTATTTTATTCAATCAGGCACTAATACCATTAGAGATAACATTATTTTAAATACTAAAGGCGGGAATGGAGGATATGCTTGCCATGGTTGGGCGCCTGGTCAAGGAGGTACAGGGGAGAAGGGATGTGGAATATATCTTTCTTCATCATATGGAAATCTTCTGAATAAAAACACTATTTCAAATACTATAGGTGGACAAAGGGGGTACAATTATGAGTCTCAGCAAAATGGCATACCAGGTGATGGATACGGTGTTTATGTAAAATCTTCGGACAATAATGAAATTAACCATAATACAATTACCGATACTTATGGTAATGTACGTGCAGGCATTTACTGTGAGGATTCTTTGTTAACAATTGATAATAATACTATCGGGACTAATACTTATGGAATCTATTTATCCAATTCTTCCATCTGTAATAATACTCCACTTCTTACTAATAATACTATCTTTAAAAATACCTTCCCTTTGGGAATAACAAATAATGCTCCTTTTTCTTTCACCTTTACAGGTAATATTATCACTGACAATACTTATATGGGGATAGGACTCAATGGTGTAATATGTGGTCGCCTACTTGATTCTCAAAGCCTTCCTTCGCCGTTAAATTCTTATGTTGTAGCTAATTTAACTAGGGCTGTAGCAGTGAGTCCCTCTTTAACTGTTGAGCCAGGTGCAGTAATTAAAATTTTAAATCAGATCTTCTATGTCTATGGAACCTTATCTTGTCTTGGAACCTCAGAAAAAAAGATAGTATTTACCTCTCTTTTTGATGATGAATACGGTGGAGATACCAACAGGGATGGTACAGCCACAGCTCCAGCAGGAGGAGATTGGGTTTATTTTTATTTTAATGGCAGTGCCTGCAATGTTCAATTAGAACATACCCTAATTAGATATGGTGGTTATTCAGAAGGTGATACTTGGTTGGTTTATATTTATAATGGTCCCATTGTAAGCATTGATAATAGTACAATAAACAATGGGAGAGGCTACGGGGTTTATTGTTGTAATAGCCAAGCAACAATTACGCGAACTAATTTAGCAGGTCATAATATATATGGCCTTTATAATGCTGGACCATCCACCATGACAGCTACTTATAACTGGTGGGGAGACAATTCCGGACCTTATCATTCAACAACAAATCCACTAGGTACGGGTAGTCCAGTAAGTGATTACGTCTATTATTCTCCATGGGCATGGGCAGAAAGACCAGAAATTACTGTAAATCCAACTTTGGGCCTAATTGGAACAACAATAACAATTGGAGGTGTTGGATATGCTTCTCTTGGAGATGTTACAATCAACTTTGAAACAACACAAACAATAACCGCACCGTTAACCATAAACGGCACCTTCTCAACAACATTTGTTGTCCAAACCCAATCCCCTGGCACAAAGCTTATTACCGCCACAGATAGCTATGGAAACTATGCCACCACGACATTTGTTCTTCTTCCACCCACCTTCTTAAGGGTTTCTCCCCAATCTAAAATCATTGCAAAGAATGATGAGTTTAATGTGGATGTAAGAATAGATGATGTAAGGGAGCTTGCTGCGGCTCAGGTTTATCTTTTGTTTAATCCAGGTGTATTAGAGGTTA
>JBFMDZ010000244.1 GCA_040753555.1 bacterium | reverse complement strand
TTCCATATTCCCAAAATACCCTCTTTGGGAGTATTTGAGGAGGTAATAGGGTTCCAGGCAATCGGGTTTTCTCCCTTTCCATACTCTATGGTAAAGGAGGAAAGTTTGGATAATGTTCTCGTTCCATTGACACTGAGATTATCCCTTGCGATGCCCTCAATCTTTACCTCACCCTTAACCTTTTGATTGCACATCGGCTGAATAAGAGAGCAAGATGGATTTGCCCTTGAGGTGAACCGATAGTCGGTAACCAAAATCGTTCTACTCTTGTCCCAATTCCATTCTTCTAACAATACCTTTGTTTTATCAGGGGATATTCCATTTGACCAGGCATAGGCAAAAAGGAAGGGTGTAATCTCACAAACTGCACTATTTTTTATCGCATCCTCAAAATTCGTTATTACCTTAATGCCTCCACCCCTTCTGTAATCCTCTGCCTCAAAAAAGATAAGTTCCCCTGTATCGGGAAGGAAACCTAAGGGAAGCCTTATGGATAAATCATCATTGAATAATTGAACATAAATTGGTTCCTTAGCTTGATAAATTACCTCCCTTGCATTCTTGATTACCCATATTTTTGTATTGTCATATCCATTCTCTAAGGCAAAGACAATCATTTCGCCATCAGGAGAGAAAGAGGGATAAAGGATACGGCCATCTAAATTTGTTATCTGCCTTATACTCGCACTTGAGCTTCCCGAAAGCAAGGAAGGTATATCCTTAAGCACAAAAAGGTTTGTTGAACTAAAAATAATGGAATTTCCATCAGGAGAAAATGAGGGTTGGTCGCAATCTTGAGGAATTATGTAAAGAGAAGAAGGGCTTCCATTGATATACTCCTTAAAATTCTTAAGGATGCAAAAACAGCTTTGGGTGCTATAACCTGAAAAAACAACCATTTTATTGTCAGGTGAAAAATCTGGATATCTTTGACTAAATTCACTATTTGGAAATAATTGCCTTTCATTCTCTCCATTTGCCTCCATAATATAGAGGGTTGTATACTTAGAGAAAAGAATATGCTTCATATCAGGGGAAAACATAGAAGACCAATTGTATTTTTTATCATTGGTTAATCTTTTAATACTTCTTTCTATGGGTAAATCAAGACGGATTGAACAATCTGCCATATTTCCCGAATAATCCAAAGCCCTTATTTCTACCCAATAATCTTTATAAACAACTGAATCCTTAGGAATTGAGAATGTATAGGTGTATTTCCCATCTTCTTTTTTCATTTCTGTATTGTAAGAAAGACCAAACCAAAGAAGGTCTACAGTAACCTCCTTGATTCCTCCATTGTCATTAACATCAATATTTATTGTTATCCTAAAGGAATTACCCGCATCCTCTATATTGCAAAAAGAGGAAGAAAGGGAGGGAGGAAGAATATCTGTTTTTATAGAAGGAACAACCCTTATTTTATAAACAGTGTAATAACTAGACGATAATGCCTTAGTCTTTTCTTGCTTAATATCCTCTTCTAAAAAAGGACAAAGTTGCCACCAAAAGAGATGCTTTTCCTTTTCTTCTGGGGAAAGAGGTGCCTTGCTTCTACTACTCCTATGAAGCTCCCAGGTAATGTTTCCTGAAGGATCTACCTCAATTATTCGGCTGTTTCCACAATCAGCGATTATTGTATTTCCATTAGCAAGTCGGTCAGCCGAAGATGGGGAATTTAACTTACCCATTGTAGAACCAGGAGAATTAAGAATCCCATAACTGAAAGCAATCTCCTTCTCTTTATTTATCTCAATTACCCGATGCTTTGTAGATTCAACAATAAGGGTATTTCCATTAGAAAGCCTTCTTGCATCTATTGGGTTTGAGGTTTCATATTTCCAGACAATGTTATTTGTCTTCTTATCAACTTCAATAACACTAGAGCCGCCAAAATTAGCAATCAAAACATTTCCGTTTGATAATTCTTCAACAGCTGTAGGACGGTAAATAGAGGTATTATATTCCCAAACAACCTTTCCGCTTTTGCTTACCTCAATTACCCTGTTATTCCCACTATCGGCAATCAAGACATTGCCATTTTCAAGATAAAAGGCATCCTCTGGGCGATTAAGAAAGCCTTCTCTGTTTCCAGGTTTATTTAAATGCCCATATTTCCACTTGATTCTTTCAAATGGGTCTATAATATAGACTTGATCACATAAATCTACAATGAGGGTATCCCCATTTAAAAGACGCTTTGAAGAAAAAGGAAGAAATCCAGAGGGATAATTCCAAATTGTTCTATATCCCAAAGGAGGATCTACAAATCTGTCAATCTCTTCTACCTCATCCCAGTCTGCTGTAGTCATTAGGAATGTAATTTTAAGATAGGTAATAAATGGGGATGATAATGTGCCTTCATTTCCTGCCTTATCTACCGAGGTTACTCTATAGGTTAAAGTCCCTGGCTCTTTTGGAATATCCTGAATATATCGCTCTGTTGTGCTTCCAACAAATATGCCATTTCTGTAAAGTTTATAATACGAAATCCCAGATAATGAATCTGTCCCACTATCCCAAGAAAGGTATGTAGTTCCTTCGCTTCCAATTCCCTTAAGGTTTAGAGGAGGAGAAGGTAGGGTTAGATCAATGGTTATTCCATCAGAATAGCCAATGTCAGACCAAAGCCCAACCTCATTCTTTGCCTTGACACTGAAATAATAGGTTTTTCCTTCCATAAGGTTTAAACCTCTCTCAATGGTTAAGGTAGCTAATCCGGCAGACC
>JBFMDZ010000243.1 GCA_040753555.1 bacterium | reverse complement strand
CATTATAGATTACTTGTTTTATTTTGTCAAGAAGAATTTTAAAATATTTTAGGAAATATTAGATACTACAAAATCTAAAATTTGCCCAAAAATCAAGCAAAATTAGGATTTTGTCGGGAAGTTGGGTATAACATTATTTATAAAATTCTGCAAGAAAATTTTTAACCCTAAAATTTCATCCTTCAACATCTTGAAAAAAGAATAGAAGCAGTTTCATAAGTTATTGCAAGTTATTAAAGCACAAGCAATATGAAGAAAAGCTTGATAAATTATAATATTTCGGTCCCATCGGATAACCAAGCGTCTATAGTTTCCTATCCAAGCAATAGAACGTTCTATCTTCCAGCGTTTTCTATATCGTCTCAAGGCTCTTCCATCTTGAAGTTTGGGCTTCTTTCGATTACTTCTGTGGGGTGCAATAAGCTCAATCCCATTTTTCTTCAATTGTCTACGAAACTTGTCAGAATCATAAGCTTTATCGCAAATCAATCGTTCTGGTTTTTTACCAAGCATGTCAATTGTCTTAGTCTTCCAGCTTTACCTCATGTGGAGAGGCAGAGTGCAAGGACACTCCCAGAGGAACACCCTGGCCGTCTGCCACCACCATAAGCTTCGTGCCTTTCCCCCTCTTAGTTTTGCCGATTTTAGAGCCCCTTTTTTAGCAGGAGTAAAACTTCCATCCATAAAGCATTCACTCCAATCAATCTGTCCTTTTTTGTCCAACTGGCTTATAAATTTTCTCCATATCTTAAGCCAAATTCCTTTTTCTTCCCACAACTTTAGGCGTCGCCAGCAAGTGCTGGGGCTTGGATACTTTTCAGGCAAATCTTTCCACCTTGCTCCTGTTCTTAAAACCCAAAGAATTCCTTCTAAAACTTCCCTGTTATTTTTCCAAGGACGTCCTTTGCTTTTTAGCTTTGGAAGCAAGGGTTCTATTTTCTCCCATTGCTTGTCTGTTAAATATATCGCTCTACTCATAGGTTTCACCTCCTATGAGAATTATCGGCAATTACTTATAAAAACTTTAGACTTATGAAACCAGTTCTAATAACCCATTCAATTCTTGTCAAGAATTTTCTTTTTACATTCCTCAAATATTTGGTTAATAAAAGTATTATTTGGATCAAGTTCTAAAGCTATCTTCAATTCTTCTTCTGCTTCTTTTAAATTATTGGTACAAAGATAGATTGAACCTAGGATAAAGTGGGTTTCAGACAAGAAAGAACTAAATTTTGCCATCATTTTGGCCTTCTTGATTATCCTTTCCCTCTGATTCTTTCTTCCAAAAACTATAATTCCTCCTCCCGGTTCATCCTTAAAAAATACTTGAAATCGGCTATCCTTTTGAATAAGATCCATCCCTTTTTTATAATTTTCGTATTTTTCCCAGCGAAGAATCCAATTCCCAAAATCATGTACATTCAAAACAACATATTCTGCATCTTGGAAGTTTGGAAAGACATAAAGAGACGTTTGTCTTTGAGAAAAATGGGCAAGAAGATTATCTTCAACAGAGATGGAGGAATCTTTAGGAATTAAGTATATTATTGTTTTAAATAGGCTCCATTTCTTTTTTAGTTGATAGTATATCTTTAGCTTTTCTTTTTGGGGGAAAGAAAGGATGGTTTTGTGGTTATTAACATCATATAAATAGTAACTTGGATTGTGGAAGACTAGATTAAGAGCAGAAAAACTAAAGTAATAGTTTGAAAGGATTGATGTTGTTAACATCAAAAGAGAAAAAGAAAAGGAGGGTATTTTTAGTCTTCTTGATAAGAAGAAAAGTCCATAAATACCAGAAACTATAGCAAATGGAAAAATTGGAGCAGAATAATGCCAAGCAAGAAGGTATTGGGCATCCCAGCCTGCCATAAAGTGAAGAATAATCTCAAGCAAGGCTATCAATAATACTGGGCTTAATATGGAAAGAAATCCGCAAGGAAGAACAAGCAAGATAATTGTAGCAAGTTTTTCATTGGCGGGTAAAAAAAGCATCTTTAGGGTATTTTGTGGTTTTAAGATGAGGTTTTTTATAATTTCAGATAGGCTTTCTCCTAAACCTAGCCTTCCAAAATAGCCATATGTTTCCTTCCATGCCCCTGTTTCGGTTGCCTTTCTGATATAGGGGATTAAAACAGAGACAGAGAGATATGCCCAGAATATTCCAATAATAAATGTAATAATGCCAATCCTTTTGTTTGTCTTAAAGAAGGAATAGATACCTAAGGCTGTGATTATCAAAGAGACATCCTCCTTTACCATTAAAGAGAAAAAGAAAAAGATAAAGTAAAGAAGCCAAATTCTTCTTTGTAGGAAATAGAAGGTAAATAAAAGGAAGAAGGGAGCAAGGCAGATTTCATGGAATTCAAAGAGATTTACCCTTGAGATAAATGGATGAAAAAGATAGGCAAATGAAAAAGAAAGGCTTAAGAGATTATGCTTTAATTTATCCTTTGCAATAAGAAATACAGGGATTGCTCCTAGTCCAAGGAATAGGCTTTGTAAGAAAAGAAGCATCCTTGGGTCTTGCCAGATAAGATAAAATGGAGCAAGGATAAGAAGCATCGGTGAAAAATGCTCACCCAGGAAGTTATGGCCATACATTGTTGTATCAAGAATTCTTCCTTGAATTGTATTCCAGATAGCTTGATCAAATCCTGCCAAGTCCCAATGGCCTGTATGAAATCCATTATATTGAATGATGGAAAGATAGGAATAAATGGCAATAT
>JBFMDZ010000242.1 GCA_040753555.1 bacterium | reverse complement strand
CATTAAAACAGAAGTTATTGGAGTATATTGAATATTACAACAAAAAAGCAAAACCATTTGCATGGACATATGCAGGAAAACCTTGTAAAATATAACATACCTTATTTAAGGGACAGCACACTAGTGTTATGAATTTAAAATTTGTAGCAAAAAGGTTGGTAAAGGAGGCCAAAACAAGATGGTTCATTATTGCAATTTTATCATTCATCCCGATTACAGAGGTATTTGCAAGTGGTCAATTCCGAGAAAGAACATATATAGATATCAAAAAAATATAATGGGGGTAAAAAAATGAAATTCAACGAAATATTGGAAAATGCAAGGAAAAGGGAAATAACAAGAGAGGAAGCCCTCTATCTTCTTCAACAAGCTAATGATTCTGGAAAATTACTGAAACTTCTGGAGGTATCCAGCAATGTAAGAAATGAAACCGTAGGAAAGACATTCAAAAATTAGTGATACAAAACAAAATGAAAACCAATAAAATTGCAGACAGAATACCAGAAGTTAGTCTAGAACCGATAGAGAGAATGGCCAGAGGACACGAAATATCACAAATACTGTTTACTGCAATTGAATATGATATCTTTACTCTGCTTACGGAGCCAAAAACAGCAGTGCAAATTTCTAAAGAAATTAGAACTGACCTGCATCTTACAGAGAAGTTTTTAAATGCCTTGGTAGCTCTGCAGCTACTTTTAAAAATAAATGACAGATACGCAAATACCAAGATTTCAGAGACCTTCCTTGTGAAAGAAAGCCCATTTTACCAGGGCAATTTGCTTAAGCTTATGGCAAATGGTTACAATACTTGGTCAAAGTTAGGCAACATGTTGAGAGGCATAGGCGTACAGGAATCAGAGGAAAAATTTGAATACATAGATAAAGTTTTTATTTTTGGACATGCAGAAGGCGCAATAAGCGGATCTCTCCAGAAAACAGTCAGGACTGTAGCGGCTTTATCTGAGTTTAAAAATGCAAAAAGGCTCCTTGACCTTGGCGGCGGTCATGGGCTTTATGCGATCGCATTCGGTCAATTAAATCCAAGCCTCGATATCTTCGTTTTTGATTTACCTCATGTTACAGAAATCACCAGGAATTTCATTGAGCAATACGGAATGAAGGATAGAATCAAAGTTATAGCTGGTGATTTTACAAAAGATGACATAAGAAATGGGTATGACATAATTTTTGCCTCAGATGTACCAATATTTGGGATTTTAAAAAAGATACATAGTGCATTAAACGAAGGGGGAGTTTTGATATACAGACGTTGGATACTTAACGATGATGGGACTGCTCCGCTTGTCTCTGTTTTGTTCGACCTTATGTTATCTATTAGAAGGTCTGACCACCACGTATGCACCCTAGGAGAATATATTGATTGGCTGGGAAAAGCTAACCTTTCGATAACACGGGTTATAGATATCTTTACTCCTTCAGATCCTACAAAGATCATAGTTGCAAAGAAAGTGTAAAGATGGATGTGATAATTGATACGATAAAAGAGCTGAAGTGCTTGGGTGTAAATGCAACCCTTTCAAACATAATCATCACCAGAATTGGCCCATGGACATTGAGCTATGTGAGATACGATGATGGCACAATCGGGTGTGGTGTAGCAAACAATGAAGCGGATAGGGGAGGGGTCCCGAAAGATGTATCGTTTATAAAAGACCTGCTCAATTTGAATGCTTATGATGTCATAGATAAATTGAGGAGTTTAGAGGACAGCGTGTTCATAAACTCGCTAATGACATCCATAACCTCTGCCCTCTCTTATAAACTAATGAATGATAGAGATGCATTGAAAAAAGAAGGATATGATGCTGAAGTCTATGTCGCTCCAAAATTACCTCTTTTAGACCCCCCAAAATTTGTGAAAAGTTCAGATGTAGTAGCAATGGTTGGGTTTCACATGATGGCTACACCCCTGTGCGCAGAGGTTGCAAAGGTAGTGTATGTCAGTGAACTTATGGATTTAAAGCAGCTATCCATTATAGATTTTAATGCCGAGGAATCCAACATAAAAATATTTCCTGCAAATAAGAACGAAGAAGTTCTAAGTGGAGCTGATGTTGTTTACATAACCGGTGAAACCATAGTAAATGGGACAGTCAACGAACTCCTTAAGTTCTCCAAAAATGCTAGGACAAGAATAATTTACGGCCCCTCTTCAGCTTTTTATCCCAAAGTGCTTTTTAAAAGAGGGGTAGACATTTCTCTACCTATGATTTTTCCAAATACCCCTGATTTTCGAAGGCAATTCGTGCTAAGCAGAGGGTATTGGTACTCCATGAAAGATGTAAAACAGTTGTTAATCAAAAAGGAGGGATTTTAATGTTTGATAAAAAGAAAAATATTGTTTTACTACTCTGCATACTTCTGGTGGGTAGCATAATAATCTGGACATATCTGCCAAAAGAGGCACCTCAAAAGAAAGAGATAGTTATTGGGATGGGAATAGACTTAAAAGGATTAGAACCTGTATATGGTTGCCCATGGGGATCACCACTTCGCACGATTTATGAAACATTACTACTAGAGGATGTCAATCTCACAATTCAACCTTTACTAGCGAAATCAGGGGAGGTATCAGAAGATGGGTGTGCCAAGCAAAGCGTATTGGTTCTTGTTGGTGAAAGTCCAATCTTTAAGCAAAGGTTAGCCACTAGCCCAATACTTAATTCCACATTTAGGGAGGTAACAAACTAAATGATGCTGGAAGGTAGG
>JBFMDZ010000241.1 GCA_040753555.1 bacterium | reverse complement strand
AGTATAGGTAGCCATATAAATCCCTTTACTTGTTTCCAGAAAGGTCAATGTATCCGTAGAGGATGGGGTTGTGATAAGAGCTGAAACAGATGCCCCTGAGATTGAACCCAAATCATCATTGAGGCTCGCTGTAACAACCATAGGTGTCATAGAATCATAGCTTTCTTTGTCCAGATTCAAAGAGAGGGTGAGGTCGGTAACAGCAAGGACATTGAGTAAAACTAGGGTTTTTTCTTTGACATCAACCCCGGCGATAACAACCTGCCACTCACCTTGGGCTGGAGAGTCTATAATGTAAGATTGATAGCTATCAGAAGATGTATAGGTAATGCTTCCATCTTGGCTTGTTTGGTCAATGATTGTTCCATCTGGCTTAATAAGGGCAATCTGAATGTCTTCTGGGAAGTTTATTGACTGAATTCCATAATCCTTTTTCCCTTTCCCTAAGGGAATCCAGTGAGCAATGGTAAATCTAATTTTTTCAATACTGTTATCAACTGAAGTTTTAATAGTATTTACTGTGTTATCGGCAATTTCCCTTATTTCTTCAGTTACAGAGACAGCCTGGGATAATAAAAAAATGCTGTTTAACCACTTCTTTGGATTATCCCATTTATCTCCTTTAGCAACTGGCGAAGATGGGCCATTAGATCCTGTAACTCCTGTTTGGTTTCCCCATTTTAGACCCTTAATCTTTATCCACTCCCAATGTTTTGAGGGTTCATTTATAAGGGGTAATTGGTAAGTATGGGGAATAAAAATAGAGCCATCACCAGAATGCAGGTCATCTCCAAATCCTGGAATGAAAGTTTTACCTGACTCAGGATAACTTGCATGTGAGCCTCTTGCTACATAGACAATAGGATGATTTCCTACCTTATTTATTCCATCCTTTAGCTCCTTCCATTCCAAAACCTTTGCATCATCCCAGTCTTTTTTTTCGTCTAACAAATCATGTCGTGTATAAACAATCCTCGTTGGCTCATCCTTTTCAAGCTCTATTGTTATCATTTCCCAATCCCCTTCATGCTTATTTGCCCAGTCGTTATAAATATAAAAGAACCAGTATTGGAGATAGGTTTTATCGCCATCAGGCTCTATCCTTCCATAGACAAGAGGGGGTTCAGGGAATTTTCCTCTTTGTTTTTCTATATATTCATCGTTTATGTCAATGTATCCATTTTTAATATTTAAAACATCCCCTTCTATTATTACGAGCGTGCTATTAGGACCAACAATCTCCTCTGCCCTTGTAGGAAAATATGTCTCGCCCTTATTAAATGAAAGAATTGGGGCATACTTGGCAAGAAGGTCGTCAATCCTTATGGTTATTGTCTCTTCAAAATGTGCTCCAGTTTTATCTGCAACAACAACCTTTGCTTTGTAAACCCCAGAGTTTGCATAGGTATGTTCAATATTATTGTTTTCAATCCAACCCGAGTAATCCCAATCTCCAAAATCAAAAAGATAGTTTAGGCTATCACCCTCTGCTTCACAATGGAAATTTACTTTATAGGGTGAACTATCAGAATTGTTAGGAGATGCAGTGAAGGATTTTATTTTTAATTCTTGGGCTTCTATCTTTATACAAAATGTATATGAAGCGGGTGTTGGATCTTCATTTCCCTTGCTATCCTTTGCTCTTACAAAAAATGTGTATGTTCCATTGGGAAGATTAGAATAGCTTGTCTGGGTATTTAGGCTATCTTTTGTCCAATAGCCATCATAACCCCCTAGCTTGTAAGAATAAACAAGAATTAGGCTACTTGAGCCAGACCAAGCAAAAAAAGCACTTCTTTGGTTTAAAAGAGCCTCTGTAATAAATGTATCAGGAAAAGATGGGGCTTCTCCTGTAATAACCAGAGTTAAACTTTTTGTTGCGATGTGAGAGCTTGAGTCTACAACAGTAGCCGTAAAGGTAAAAGAACCTGGGGATGTCGGTGTTCCTGTAATTTTTCCAAGCCTTAAGGAAAGGCCAAAGGGAAGGTTTTTTGAAGACCAGAAATATGGAGGTTTTTCACCCGCGCAAGAAAGGGAAAAGGAATAAAATTTATCAACCTCTCCATTTGGCAAAGAGGTTGTGGTAATCTGAAGGTAGGGCCAAATCCGATACACCCCGCTTAACCTCCCTACCCCCAAATCATCCTTGGCAAAGATATAATATTCCACGCCATCATTGGTAACATAATCTGCTGGTATAATAGCCTGATAATTGCTTTCTCCTATATTGGTCATAACAACATTTTGATATAATAGTTGTCCGCATTTTTTATAAGATAATGTTGCACTTGCCAGATAATTTGTATTGTCAGTAATTGTGGCAGTGATTGTGATAGGGACTCCTGGGGTTAAAACAGTAACAGGTATATGAGTAATCTCTGGTGCAACATTAGGCAGAATAGCAAGCTGATAAGGGTTATTAGCAGGATCTACAGGAGGGTCAGAGGCACTACTTTGTCCATCAGTAGCAGTGATGTAATAATCTAATCCAGGCGTATTGACTGCTGTTGATGAAACGGTCCCATAATAAATATCTCCTGTAGAAAGTATCATAGCAGACATTCCGTAGTTTTTCAATCCATTTTTTTAAAAAAACATACCACACCTTCTCCCTCTTTTTACCCAACTTCAACAGAAACTTGGCGAAATTGGTGGTAGCGAAAGTAGAATTTCTTGTATTTATAAGGGATTGAGGGGTATGGGGAGGTAAAAATTACAAAAAAGTGAGTGACAATAAAATGTAAA
>JBFMDZ010000240.1 GCA_040753555.1 bacterium | reverse complement strand
AATGATTCTCTTACAATAGACATTTCAGCTGACAACCAAAACCTTGCCTTAATGAACCTAAGGATTGAATATGACAAAACAAAGCTAAGCTTAACAAACGAAAAAGATGAATTCTTTATGGGAACAACTGGAAAAACCCTCATCTTTAAGGCAATCTTAGAAGAGCTAGACACAACCATAAAGATTATCCCAATATCAGCAAGGGATATTGCAAACAAAGAAATGCAATCACAAGCAATCTCATTAACCATAAACTCGGAAACCCCACAAATCTCAGAGCTTCTCCAATCCTATCCAAATCCAGCAAACAATTCCTGCTACATTCCCTTTAAGCTAGCAAAGGATGCCAATGTCTCCCTTAATATCTACAACATCCTCGGACAGAAGGTAAGAACAATAGAGGTAGGAAACAAACCCAAAGGCTCATATACCCAAAAAGATAGGGCAATCCCCTTTGACCTAAAGAATGACAATAACCAACCCCTTTCCTCAGGCCTATACTTCTATAAACTAAAGGCAGATGATTTCTCTGCCATAAAATCCCTTGTTATAAGATAAGCTTTAAATTTTAAGCTTGCTTTTTAATTAACGGGTAGATATAATAGGGTTGTGAGAAAAAAAGACGATCTGCCAATCCCTCTTAAGGCAATAGATTACATATTTGGCATTCTTGTTTTCTTTGTCTCTTTTGGGGTTTATTTGCATACCCTAGCCCCCACTGTAACAAGTGGAGATGTAGGCGATCATATTGTATGCGCTTGGCTTTTAAGCATTCCACATCCTACAGGTTATCCTCTTTATATGATGCTTGGACATCTGTTTTGTTTGCTTCCCATAGGAAATCTCGCATATAGAATGAATTTTCTTTCTGCCCTTTTTGCTTCTCTTTCCGTAATGCTCCTCTTTTTTTCAGGAAGAAAATTAAATCTTAGCCTTTTTTTTTCCTGTTTTTCCTCTTTTCTCTTTGGATTTTCTTGGGTTTTTTGGTCACAGGCATTAGTTGCTGAGGTCTATACATTAAACATATTTCTCATCAGCTTAATCGTATCTTTGCTTCTCAACCTTAAAGAAAGAAAGAGCCTTTTGCTTCTTGGTTTTCTATTTGGTATAGGACTTTCCCATCACCTCTCTATCTCTTTTATTATTCCAGGCACAATACTCTTTATCATTATGAGAAAAAAGCCTTTTGAGATTAAACAAATAGTTCTCTCATCATTTTTTCTTATTATAGGCATCCTTTTATGGCTCTATCTTCCTATTGCATCATTAGATAATCCATACCTTGCCTGGGGAAGCATTAAAGGAATAAAAGAGCTATTCTATTTTGCAACTGGCCGTGAATTTACCCAGCATCATCTTCTTAACTTTTGTTCTAAAGATGAGATAAAATGGTTTTTCTATCTTTTCTTTGACCAATTCTTATTTCTTTTTTTAATTGGCCTTTTTGGCCTTTTTTGCATGGCAAAGAAAAAATTTGGGCTATTTGTTTTCTTTTTTACAACTATAGTTATAAACCTCATTTTTGCCCTTCATTATCATATCTACGATATAGAGGTTTATTATCTTCCAACCTTTTTTATCCTTTCCCTTCTGATTGGCTATGGCACAAATGAGATATTTAAGATGCTTAAAAAAAGGGTATTTGTCACAATAGGCTCTTTTTTTCTTATAATTATTCTCCTTGTTTTATTTTTAAGAGACCTTCCCTCAGTCAATATGAGAGATTATTACTCTATCTATGATTATGGAATGGTTATTTTAAAGACAGTGCCAGATAAGAAAGTTTTGTTTGACACATCCCATGTCGGCTACTTTTCTTTATGGTATCTTTTGGTATGTGAAGAAGTAGAAAGAGAGGTTTGTGTTATTCCCGAGGGATGGCTTTCTAAGCCATGGACAATAGAGGGATTTAAGAAAAAGCATCAATGGTTTAGAGAAGCATTAAAGGATGAGCCTAAAGATGAATACGGCATTTATACAAATGTCCAATCAGTATATGAAAATATCTTAAGAAATAACCAAGAAACTTCTGTTTATTATGTATATGGTCCAATACTAAAAAATCCTTCCAGTCCAATTACCGAAGAAGGGATTGTATTTAAACATCAGGGTAATCCCAATAAGGTTTTTGCATATATTTATAGAAACACAAAAAGAAAATATAAAGACTATTGGGCAAGGGTAGGTGCTTCTGTTTTCCATAATAATCTGGGAGGCTATTATTATCGGCTAGGAAAATACAAAGAGGCTCTTTTGCAATTTGAAATATCCGCCTTGGCAGATCCAAAAAATATAAGCCTTTTAACCAATCTTGGAATTATCTATTATCTTACAAAAGACTATAATAAAGCATCCTCTGTTTTTGAAAAGATATTGAAATTTGATCCAAATAATACCAATTCTAAACAGATGCTTGAGGAATGCAAAAAAGTGATTGACAAAAATAAAAAATGATATTATGCTTTTTCCACAATGTTTAGAAATATAAATTTAGCAGCAGTTCAGAGAGAGAGTAACTCACTTAAAGGGTTTTTACCCAGCCCTTATAGAGGGCTGGATTTATATAAAATTTACAAAAGCAACGGCAAAATTAAGTCGTTGCTATTTTATTTAGGAGGTAATGTGAAATGAGAAAGTCAATTTTGGGATGTTTGATGGCTTTAGGGTAGAAATTCCCCAATTTTACTAAAACCTTTCATAGGGCTTAAATTTATGGTTATTGAAAAATATTAGAATAATCCTCCCCCTTTCCCCCTTTAGCGAAGCGAGAACTCTATTTTTATTGTGCTTT
>JBFMDZ010000239.1 GCA_040753555.1 bacterium | reverse complement strand
AAAACAGAAGTTATTGGAGTATATTGAATATTACAACAAAAAAGCAAAACCATTTGCATGGACATATGCAGGAAAACCTTGTAAAATATAACATACCTTATTTAAGGGACAGCACACTAGTATTATTAGATACAGGAAGGGGAATGATAGCTGGATATCTGATGTGGCTTTTTGCTGCTTCATCTATACAAACGATGAGCTCTGAAATCTCAGAAGAGGCAATGACAGGAACAATGGAACAAGTTTGTCTTTCTCCACCAGGACCTATTTGTATTTTATTGGCAAGGACAATCTCGGGGGTTTTATTCTCTTTTATCTCTCTTCCCATTGTCTATTATATATTACAGATATTAACTGGGATATATCTAGAGATCAACTTGTGGTCAATTTTACCCATATTAATCTTGACATTTTTTGGAATGTGTGGTTTTGGGTTTATCTTGGCAGGCATTACCTTGGTTTTTAAAAGGATAGGGCTTTTGCTTGATCTTATACCCCTTATACTATTTGGATTGGCTATGCTTCCCATAGAGACATTGCCCAATAACCTTCAAATATTTAGCTTAACCTTTCCTCTTACCCTAGGAGTAAAATTAGTAAGGCTCATACTTTTAAAAGAACAAAGCCTAATCCATTTATTAAAAAATGGCGAAATTTTATTATTATTTTTAAATTCATCTTTTTATTTTCTCGTAGGAATATTTGGATATAAAATTGCAGATAAGATTGCCCGGGATAGAGGTCTATTAGGACACTATTAAATGAAGAATTTTCTTTTGCTCCTTGAGGCAGAAATTAGAAGGGATTATATCTTCATAAGGAGGTATCCTCTTGAAATAATAAGTAGCATTTGTTTTATATATTTTGTGTTTTTGCTTACATTCTTTTCGGCTAAATTTGTCTATGGCGATAAAGAGATAAGATTCTTAGGTAGTTCAATTGAAGGCTGGGTAATTAGCTATGTAATGTGGATTTTTGCCTCAGCCGCTACTTCATATATGAGTGAGCAATTAAAAAATGAGGCACTAATAGGTATATTAGAACAACTTTATCTCTCTCCATTTGGGCTAATTTATATATTGCTAGCAAGGGCCTGCTTAATATTTTTATATATTTCTTTCTCTTTACCCATCTTTTTATATCTATTGCAAGTATCAACAGGGGTATACCTAAAACTTAATTTGTGCTTGATTCTTCCCACATTAGTATTAACATTTATGGGAATGTGTGGTTTTGGGTTTATCTTGGCAGGCATTACATTGGTTTTTAAAAGGATAGGACCTTTGCTTTTAATTATACCATTTTTTCCTCTGGGATTAGCTATGTTTCCGATAGAAGATTTGTCACATAATCTTCAAATATTTGCTTTAATTTTGCCTTTAATTCAGGGTGTAAAACTAATAAGATTGGTGGTATTGGAAAGTCAAAATTTTGTTATTCTCTTTAGAAATGGCGAGATTCTTATATTGGCATTAAACTCTTTTCTTTATCTAGCAATAGGTATATTTATATATAAAACTTTAGAAAGAATTGCAAAAGATAGGGGATTGCTGGGGCATTACTGATGAATAATAGATGGATTTTGATTACTATCTTCTTATTGTTTTTATCTTCTTGTTATAAAACACCCTATGTTGATACCTATTGTGTTAAAAAGGAAGGATTTGAATTATCAATTACCTCAAGGGGAAGGGTAGAAGCAATAAAAGAATTTCAAATTAAATCAAAAATAGCAGGTGTAATTCAGGAGGTCAAGGTTTGCGAAGGCTCTTTGGTTAAGAAGGGCGAAATTCTTCTTAAGTTAGATAAAACAGAATATTTGGCAAGGTTAAAAGAGATAGAAATGGATAGACTTGCCAAAGACTTAGAGATAAAGGAGGCAGAGAGGAATCTTAAAGAAAATGAATTAAATCTTAAAAATGCCAAAAGGGATTATGAGACTTATAAGGAGCTTTATGAACTAAAGGCAATAGCAAAGAATGAATTAGAAAAATTCTATGTTCAATATCAGCTTGCCCAGGTTGCCTATTCAGGAGCCAAAGACAAGATAGAAAGCAAAAGAAATATAAGAGAGGCTATTTCCTCTGATTGGGTAAAGCAGCAACTTGCTTGGACAGAGATTAAGGCTCCCATATCAGGAAAGGTTATAAAGGTTTCCGAAGATGCGAAAAAAGGTCTACCCATATCAATTGGGACATATTTATTTACTATTATTGATCCTTCTTCTTATCGCATAAAAGCCCGTATTGATGAGGTAGATATAAGTAAATGCAGCCCTTTACAAGAGGCTATTGTAAAGGTTGATGCATATCCAAATCTTTCGATTAAAGGAAAAATAAGCAAAATTTCCTCCTCTTTGATTACATCCTCTGAGAGTGGAATAAGGTATTTTGAGATTACATTAAACATTAACCATACTAATCTTTCCCTTTTGCCAGATATGCAGTGTGATGTTGAAATAAGGGAAAAGATAGATAATGTATTAAAAATTCCCCTTGAGGCAATTGTAGAATCTGAGGGCAAAAGGTATGTTTTTGTAGTGAAAGGGAATAAAGTTGTAAAGCGTGAAATAAAGACTAGCTTGGAAAATGCAATGGAAGCTTGTGTTCTCTCTGGGCTTTATGAAAATGAAAAAATAGTTCTTAACCCACCACAAGACCTGAATGATAAAGATACAGTAGTAATTAAAGATTAAATGATCCTCCTTGAGTATACAACCGCAGCCATAAAATCGCTTTATGTCAATAAGATAAGGTCATTCTTAAGTATGCTTGGAATAATCATTGGGGTTT
>JBFMDZ010000238.1 GCA_040753555.1 bacterium | reverse complement strand
GCCTTAAGGGGATCACCGGTTAGGATAGAAAGAAATTCACTATCAGAGACTACCTTTGCCTCATTAGGCTTTAAGCTAAATATCTGCATTGTTCCTGAATCAATAAGATGCTTTGTTCCGGAGAAGATAAGGAAATAGTCTCCTCCATACTTTATCAATGTGCCATCAGGGTATTTTATCTCAGGTAAGACTTCTCCTGTGGGAAGCTTACTTAATGTCTCATTAGAGACACCTTGGATTTCACCCTGCTTTTCTTTAGGAAGGTATGCATCAAGGCTATCTTTGGGAACAAGCCTCTTTCTTCCATTCATTACATAGAATACATAATCATTGAATTTTATAAATTTTCCTTCTAGGGAAAGGGTATCTTCTGACCCCTGACCCTTGACCCCTGACCCCTCTTGATAGGGCTCATACCAGGGAGGATTAACCAGGGATGGATCAAGGGAGGGGATGGGATCAGAGCTTGCAGAAGAAATAAGGTCGGGAATATTTGCTAATTCACTAGATGAAACATTGATTGAGGGAATAATTTCTATATCAGAAAACCTTAGTTTAATTATCCTGGCAAGGTTGGCGGTTTGCTTAAGCATTGGTTATTCTTTCTTTAAGGATTTAGGATGAGGCCGCCAGGAGGGGGAATGACTTGGTGTTTTACCAGAATAGGTTAGTCTCTTTATATTTCCTGTTTCTACATCAACTATAAAAAGCTCCCATTTTTTGATTTCTTTAAGAATAAAATCCTCCTCCTTTAGGTTAATTCTTTCAAAATCTGTAAATACCCCTGTAAATACAACCTTCTTGCTATCTGGAGACCAAGAAGGATTAAATTCTGTAATTCTTTCTGAATTGTCATCTTTGGTTAATCTATGAAGATTCTTCCCGTCTGCATCCATAATGCAGATCCTTCTACACATGTAAATCTTTTTCCATTTCTTTTCACCATATAAGCTTCCTTCAAATACAATCTTACTTCCATCTGGGGAATAATTTGGATTACGAGCTATTATAATATTGTCATAGGTCAATCTCTTCCATCTTCCAGTGGCTATCTCTACTGTATAAATCCCCCCTTTGCTTTTGTCTTTGGAATCCCAAAAATCAAAAAGAATCCTTCTTAAATCAGGAGAGAAAGAAATTGAGTTAGTAACTCCACCAGATTCAGGGATATCAACAGCCTTTTTTATATTATTACCATTTGCATCTGCTATGTAGATGCCATCTCTACCTGAAAATACAATCTTTTTACACTCTAAAGACCATCTAGGTTTATCATATAGGCCATATTTAAGGAGTTTTTTACACATCTTTCCCATATCAAAAACCTTTTTTTTATTAAAATCCATCATATAAAATTTTATCTCTCCAAATTGAGACATGCTAGAAAAAACAAGCCTTTTTCCATCAGGAAGCCATTTAGGAAAAGCTTCATCATAAGGAGAGGGAAGTATAAGTTCTGCGGTATTCTCATTAGGGTTAGCTCTGCAGGGTTTATCAGGGTCAACTTCAGCAGGTTCATTAGGATCAATCGCGTAAAGGTCTTTTCCCCAGCAGAATACTATCTTTTCTTTATCGCCAATATCTATAAGAATAGGTAGCTTTGGTATTATATCAAGGGGAGACTTGGGATTATTACACCCACAAAAGATAGTTCCTAGAAATAGAAAGAAAACTATCTGCATCATACTGAAGGGTTCGCGATAAAATCTATAATTCTCTTTGAAGCCTCAGGAAAATTCTTATTTAGGTAATCTACAAAGCCAGGAAGATGGGTTTTGGTTCGGTCATAATAGGCAACATCAAGGATGATTAGTTCGATTCCAGCGAGATCAGGAAATACATTTCCATTTTCAAGGCGAAATGCACTGATTGCATCTCTATATCTTGTACCTTCTCCAATCGCAGAGAAATTTACTGATAATTTTTTATAAGTATACTCCAAAACCCAATCTGCAGGATACTTTGCATAATCTGCAATCATCTTTGCCAGTTTAAACATTCCGGTTGAATCAAAGGTCTTAATTAAAGATTCTAGGGTTCCTTTAAAATCTCCTTCAAATACTTTCTTGGTTATCTTAATTGCCTTAAGCTCCCATTCTACTCCTGTAGATTTGGCTATATAACCAACCACTACATTTGCTATATCCTTGGATAATCTAATCCCTAATTCCTTCCAATCTTCCTTGGGGATTTTAAACCCAAATGGATTATAAGCTTGTAGATATTTGCTCAATAATAATTCTAGATCTGTCTTTTCTTTGTCAGAGATGGTTCCATCCTTGATAATTTCTTTTATCTTTTTCTCTATGTTAGCCTCGTCTATTTTTTTCTGCATCCCTTCATTTACTTTATTTTTCAAATCCTCCTTGGTTATCCCTTCTTTCTCAAATATATCCTTCAGGCTATCCCATAGCTTATCCAATACCCCGCCTATTCCACCAGGTGTCTTTGCTCCCAGATTTATTGCATAGTTTGCAATGCCATCCAATCCCATTGTCTTAAAGTCAATATCCCCCAAATCTATATTAGGAAGCCCTATCTTCGGCAGGTCTATCTTTGGCAGGGTTATATTCTTCTTCCAGATGATTCCCTCAATCACATCCCCAAACTTATTGTTCCAGTCGGAATTCCTCTGGTAGCTCTTTAATCCAGCAAGCCTTTCTTCCCAAGTAAGCTTATTTCCCCAGACATCCTGTCCTGTCAGGGCTGTGCCAAATTTGTAATATTTGTTCTCAATGAGGCTATTGTATAGGCTTCCTGCCTTATTGGTTAGACTGCTTAAATGGCCAAGGTCATACTTTTTTCCAAGGTTTAACCCTGCCAAAAAGGCCTGCTCTGGGTTTTTAAGATAGC
>JBFMDZ010000237.1 GCA_040753555.1 bacterium | reverse complement strand
CCTTCCAGCATCATTTAGTTTGTTACCTCCCTAAATGTGGAATTAAGTATTGGGCTAGTGGCTAACCTTTGCTTAAAGATTGGACTTTCACCAACAAGAACCAATACGCTTTGCTTGGCACACTCATCTTTTTACCTCCTTTTCCCCTCTGAAAGAGGGGTGTCAAACGAAGTTTGACGGGGTGTTTCCCCTTCAATCAGGGTTTTTATCTTTTTAATAAATTCTTTACTTTGGAGGGCATAATCCTCTACATCCTCCTTGGTAAGCCAACCTTCATAAAAGTTTGTATGCAACATTCCTGCCAAACCAAACTGTTCCCTTATCCTTTGGTCACCCAGTTCTTTAGATATCTCCCCTACATCCTGGAATAGCTTGGCATGGCCATCGTGTGGCCAACCCTTTAGCTCACAATAAGCCTTAAGGATTTGGACTGCTGCTCCCCAATATTTCTCAGAGCCTTGACGCAGATCGCCTTTTTTTAATTCCTTTTCGCCCTCTTTTATGTATTTATCTGCCTGGTCTATATATTGTTTTGCTTTAAGGTTATTCATTTTTAATCTCATAAATTATCATCTTTCTATGCAATTTATGTCAAGGAAGATTTTTATTTTACAATCCCAATCCATTCACTCTACACTATTTTACAATCCCCAGCTTGCCTACCTTCTTTCCGCCACCACCGCTTAATGTGGCAATTCGTAAATCCCCTTTTGTCTTGCCCTTCTTGAAAGCTCATAAGACCTGTAAAGCTTTATGTGGGGATATTCTTTTTTAAGGTATGCCTCTACATTGGGATGGATTAAATAACAAAGGAAAAAGGGGAATATATCACCCTTTAAGTAATTCTTTGCCCTTTCAATAAGCCTTGAAAAATCCTTAATATCCCTTTTTCCTATACTTGCTTTAGATTCTCCAATGATGTATATCTTCTTTCTATTCTTTGTTGCCTCAGCATAGATATTTATCTCATCCTCATTGCCATCAGGATAGATAAAGAATCTCCTTTCAAATTCTTTTTCTACTTTAATTTCAAAATCCTCCTTTAGCACATAAGGAAAGATAGGGTAGTATTTTTCTTCAAGCTCATAGCCAATGGTATTTGATATGCCCCCTACCTCTTTTTGGAGACCATCCATTCTCTCAGCAAGTAAGCCTATCTTTTCTTCTGTCTTCTTCTGTGCTTCGGCAAGCTCTTGCATAGCTTTATCAAGCCTGCTTACCTCCTTCTGGGTTTCTTTCTGGGCAACCGCAAGCTCTTTCTGTGCGACTACAAGCTTCCTTACCTCATTGGTAAGAAGGTTAAACTCCTCCCTGTCTACCTTTATACCCTTTGTTTTTTCTTCTATAATGGTCTCTATTGTTTTGTAAAGCTCAAGACTTATTGCCATTGTTTTATTTTAGCCTTTAAGACAACTTCCTGTCAATCTTTAAACCAAAAACCTATTCAAACGCTAAGCCATTTTAAGCTCTTTTTAGCAAACCATTAAACCCAAAATCCTAAACAAATTCAAAATCCCAATAAATTTGCTCTAGGTCGAAGGGTGTAGGGTCTTAAGGAAAAAATAATTTCCGTATCCCCTACCTTGACCCTGACCCTTGAACCATTTTGCTTTGGATTTAGTGCTTTTTTTCATTTTGACTTCCTTTCTTGTTCTCGTCTACCTAAACACATACAAGATTTTTAATCCCTCTTTTTTACCTTTCCATTTTTTATTATTTCTTTTATTTTATCACAGAATAACTTTGCTTCAGAAGCATTATCTTCTACCTCATCTTTAGTTAGCCATCCTTCGTAAAGATTTGTATGAAGCATACCGGCTAAGCTAAACTGTTTCTTTAAAAAAGGCTCTTTTTCTTCTTTGGCAAGCTTATCTACCGCTTCAAAAAGCCAGGCATGGCCATTGTGCTGAATACCTTTAGCGGTTGCCCAGGCTTTCACCATTTGTGCTGATGCCCCCCAATATTTTTCCGAAGCTTGAAGTAAATTATCCTCCTTAAGCTCTTTTTCGGCCTCTTTTATGTATTTATCTACTCTTGTCTTGCGATATATCGCTTTGTCTTAAGACCGTTTTGCTTCATTTTCTAAAATTTTGCCCTCTTTTAAGAATTTTTGCAAGAAAAATTTTTCTGCCACTTAAAACTAAAAATTGCTTCGCTTTTCCTTCGTATTCCAAAACTATTTTTCCTCTCCATTTTATATTCCAAAGATTTTTTCTATTAATTTTACAAAGGTTGGATTGGCAAATGTTAAGGCAATAAGGGCAATGGCAATAAAGATATTAAGCCTAAAATTAAGGGATTTAAATCGCTCATCTACCACATTAAACCTCTCCTCTATTACATTAAACCTCTCTTCAAATACCTCCCTAGTTACAAGCTCCTGTCTTAACTCACCCTTTAGCTCAACCTTTATTTGGCTTTTTTTCTCAACGATTACTTCTTTTGCCTTCTCATCAATGGCAGAGATTGCTGCCTCGAAAGCCTTAGCAAAGGTCTCTACCTTCTTTTTCTCACCCAATGCCTCTTCTAATAACTCAAAGGCTTCTCTTGGTAGTGCATAGGTTATCATCTTTACCTTCTATTATAATCTTACCATAAATTTTTTGCAAGCAATTTTTGTATGTGCTTGTAAAGAAAGCTTGAAAGCACCCTCAAAAAGTCAGCCCTGCCCATTATGGCGGATACCTAAGGATTCTGCCCATGCCTTTAACATCGATTATCACGGCACCTAAATAGTACTAAAATTTAAATTGGAGTTTTCTATTGCCCATCCAGGGAACTAATAAATCTTGTCTTTTAGAAACCCAATCCATAAGAATGGGATTGTATGATTTATTAGCAAATTTGACAAAGACAGAAG
>JBFMDZ010000236.1 GCA_040753555.1 bacterium | reverse complement strand
GCAAACTATGCAATAAATCTGGGAGCAAAGACACCTGGTGGAATAGGCGGGGTATTGGATAAGCTATGGGATAGCCTGAAGGATATATTTGAGAAAGAAGGGATTGAACGTTCACAGATAGAGAATAGGATAGGGGAAAGATTCAAAGACCAAGAGATTGCAACAAAGGAGCTTTATGATGCCCTTCATCCCCAAATAGCTAGCCCCAATCCCATTATCCCTCCCATTGATTATCAACAGCTTACCGATGCGATGTTAAAGACAGCCTATGTAGGCGGTGAATTAAAGATAGAGGGCAATAATTTAAAGGTAAGCTTTCCCAATAGCCTAAATCCAGGACAAAGCACAGCCACATTTCTTGGCCAAAACACAGCTGAGGGTTTATTAAAATTCTGGAAAGAGGAGTTTCTCAAAGTAGCAGATATGGGAATAAGCTTGGTTGGGCTTGTTCCATCTCCTGTAAAGATAGGTAGTGATATATATGATGTACTCAGCGCTATTAAAGGCGAAGGTCTGGCAGGAAAGCTCTCACCATTAGAAAGACTAGCTATTGCCCTTCCAATAATAGGAACTGGCCATATAAAGCTTGTCCAAACAATAACAAAAAGGGGATTTAAGGGTTCTCTGGAGCTTTACCATAAAATTACAGGTGGGCTTCAGGATATTGGAAGGAGGTTGGGCAAGGGCGATGAGATTACTGGGATTAGAGGAAGTGTGGTTACCGGAAGGAAATATACAATAGATAGGCCATTTAATGCAGATAGTGATATTGATTTCTTTATTGTGAGTGATAAGTTAATTAAGAAGTATGGGTTATCAAAAGAAGGAGGAAAGGCTCTTTTAGAGTTGAATCCCGGATCAAAACATCCGGAAAGATTAGAAAACCTCAATAAGATACCAGAGCTTAAGAAATGGGTGGAGGAATCACAGAATGTATTAGGAAGAAAAACTCCAATAGCTATTTGGGAAAATGAAGCCTTTATGAAAAAAGTAACACCCTATCCCCATATTATCTATAAAAAATGAGGTGAATTTATAATGTCAGTACGTTGTTATGTGGTTTCATCAATCACCCCAGATGAGATGGCTCATCTTCTCAGGGATATGCTCTTCCCTGACTTTCAAATCCAAAAAGAGTATAGCGAGAACGGTGATAACAGTGATACAGGGGAGTATTGGATTATAAGAAAAGATATTACTTGTCCTTATGTAAGCGACGAGATAGGGGCTGGCAATGAGATAAATTTATTTGATGACTGCTTTCCTAAAGGGTGTCATATTATAAGATGGACTCTTTCTCCATCTGAATTAAAAGACCAAACATCACATATATCAATAATAACCAAACAAGACATAAACTGTCTCTATAAGCTTGCATCTTTATTAAACACAGAGCTTCTCTTTGAGGACGATGAGCATTGTAATGAATCCTTAATCGTTGCTACGATAAACCCTGAGTATGAAGAAGGTAAAAATATTCCAAAGATGTTATTTTCAACAAGGGAGTTGCCGATTGAGGTTAGGAAAAATAGGCTGGCGTTAGAATTTTATTGGTATTATAAAGAAAGAATTGAAGATTTTAAAAAAGATTGGGGCGACCTCTGGCTAAGAACTTTTCAAGAACCATTTAATCCCCGTAAAGCAAAGAAGATGCTAAAAGATGCGGAGTTAAAGCAGAATAGAGAAGGCAAAGAAACAGAAAGAATACTAATGGAGGAATGCCGTGACCCAGACCCTGAATACGGAGAAGGGGTATTCAAAATAAACTACAAAAGGCTCTTTGAAAAACTTGGCTTTAAATATTGGTATCAAACCGAAGAATGACAAAGGAAGAAATATTTATCTCAGTGGATATTGAATCATCAGGGCCTATTCCTGGAGAATACAGTATGCTTTCACTAGGAGCTTGTGTAGTGGGAGAAACAGAAAAGGGCTTCTACATTGAGCTAAAACCCTTGAATGACAACTACATTCAAGGGGCAATTGATGCTTGCCATTTAAATATGGAGACTTTAAAAACAAAGGGTGCTGAGCCAAATAAAGCAATGAAAGACTTTGAGCAATGGATTCAAAGGGTTAGTCAAGAAAAAAGACCTGTTTTTGTTGCCTTTAATGCCACATTTGATTGGATGTTTGTTTGCTATTATTTTCATCGCTTCTTAGGACATAATCCATTTGGGATTAGTGGTCTTGATCTGAAGGCTTATTATATGGGAATGACCCATTGTTCCTGGAGTGAAACAACGAAAAGAAGGATTGACAAAAGATTCCTTTCTCCTTCCAAACATACCCACAATGCCCTTGATGATGCTATTGAGCAGGCTAATATTTTTGAGAAATTCTTAAACTACAAAAATCAGAAGAATAACCTATGTTTAAGCAAACCGCAAACCTCGCCAGGACAATAAATAGACTAAGGTTTTTTGATATAGAGGCAATCCCATCAATTACTTTTTCATATGAGCCTTATCAAGAAAACACAGAATACAGAACAGAGAATACAGATGATACCCTTTCCTTAGAAGGAAAATTTGTAAAATTCAATGATTATGTATTCTATGTAATGAATGGAAGAAAGAGGCTGGTTCCCAATAATAGTGTTAAAGCCTATGCCCCTGATGGCACATCTATTACAGAGCTAACCTCAGAGCAATTATCCAAATTTCCAACCGGTGATGTCTTACCTTAAGATAAAATACCCTGATGGCACATTGATAAAGTATGGAACAGAGCATTTCCTTGTCTTCTCCGGAACAAAGCATCTTATTGATTCAGGAACAATGCAGATATTTAGCTTAAAGCCTAATGAGGCAAAGGTAGTCTCTGATAGTGAATTTCTTTCTATCCTAACCGGTGATCCCCTTAAGGC
>JBFMDZ010000235.1 GCA_040753555.1 bacterium | reverse complement strand
TTAGAAAGCTGGATTTGTTGGATTTGGGTGTTGACCCTTCAATAGTAAAAGACGATGCAAAATTATACAAGACAACCCTTTATCCCAAAAAATCTATTCTAGGAGGCATACTTGGCATAAGAAGCGGAACTGTAATTGCCTATGGTCATTTGATTAAGCCTCCATATTATGTAGAAAGAAAGGGCGAGGAGGTTTTTATTAATGGAATTCGGGTTCATCCCCTCATGAGCAATCCTAATTACAAAATCAAGCCGAAAGTTTTTACTGAGGAAGAAACCAGGCAATATGAAGAGTATGTTAAAACAGTGAATGCCCTTATAAATTATTATTGGGAGGTCAAGAATAAAGAGGGCAAAGAGTCTGCGATTAAGAAATTGCTGGAATTTGCAAAAAGATTTGAAAATATAGAAAAAATAGAATGGAATAGGGAGAGAAACGAACCTCTTATTCTTTGGAAAGGAGAGAAATATCCAGAAGGGATAATGTATTTTGATGATCGCCCTCCTCAACCCCCTCTTACAGAGGAAGAACGGAAAAAAGCAGAGGAAGAACAAAAAAAGGATAGCCTAGAGACAGCTATTAGAGAGAAAAAATCCTATGAGAAATGCTTAAAAAACAATTGTGTAAAGGTATTTGATTATAGTGGGGTAGAAATAGGTGGCATAGACTCTGACGCTAAGGAATCTATTATAAATATTATGGAAAACCCTAAATTAAGCAACAAGGAAAAGATAAAGGAATTGGAAATTTTGTTTGATGATGACGATATTGCCAAATCAATCTTTTATAACTATGACCCTAAAGAGTGGAAGGAGTAAACAATGAAACAGATTGTTTTAGGCTTGCTTGTAAGCTCTTTTCTCTATGGCTTAGAGGTTCCTGAACCTCGTAAAGCATTTGTCTTTGTCCCTTGCAGATTTATACAGGACAATGGTGGTGGAAATGAGATGAAGAATTTATTTGATCACGAGGGACATAATTATCATAATTATCGACTTAGTAGATTTTTAATTCAAGATAAGCATAAACCACCTTTAAACCCAGTAACAACCCTTTCCGAATTTGAAAATGCCCTAAAGGGAGGATATGGGGTATTTTTTGTCCATACACATGGAAATTTTAACTGCCTAATCGTTGAAGCCTATCCGGTTACTAAAGAGGGTAAAGAAGCACGAAACAAGGCATTTGATAAATATATAGCAACGGGATATTATGGAAAAGAAGGCACAGAAATCTATAAAGATATAGTAGCTGGTAAGTGTTATGTAATTGGTGTAACAAAAAAATTTATTCAAAAAAGAGCCTCTTTAAACAAAAGCCTTGTTTATATAGCCGCTTGTCACTCTTTTGGTCTTGCCGATGATTTTAATGCCAGAAACTTTTTAGGGTATCAAGACCTTTCTTATCCTTCAATAAGCCGCCAGGATGTAGAAAACCTCTTTTACAACATGGGTGGATTAAAGGATGATGTGGATTATGTAAAAGATAACGATAATATAAGATTTGTTTTTGATTATGCCCATAGTGTTAATCCAAATTTACTAGCTAGACTTAATGGTCCAGATATGCAGCTATACCTTGCCCCTAAAATCCTTAAGGTTGAGGTAAATAGAGAGGTAGGAATAGACAAGGAAGAAATCTATACCTACAAATATCCTGACCTTAAATACCCATTTATTGATTCTCCCTACCCTGGAGACCTCTCTCGTTGTCAAAAGAAGCCTGTCAAGGCTGGAAGATTAAGGGTAAAGATAAGGTTTTCTGAGGAGATACATCCAGCAGGAGCTAAAGTTTGGTTAGAGCCTCCAGGTAGTATAGACTGCGTTGAGGTTACCCACGAATCCTGGCAGAAGACTTTATATGCCAATGACACCTGGAAGGGCTATATAGACATTCCTTCCAATCAGGGTAATAAATGGGATGGAACTATAACTGTAATTGCAAAGGCATATGATAATTTTACAGAGGACGACAGCTCTATAAGCCCTACTGGAGAATTGGATACAGATGGTGATGGAATGCCTGGTAGAAAGGAGCAAAAAAGGATTAAGAATAACAATGACAGTTATGGACTAGAAACTTGCCATGAATTTGAAATTGACCTCACCCCACCCAAGATAAAGAAAGCAGAAATCCTTCCTCAAGAAAGGGTGGAGGGGACTACAACTTTTACGGGTGTTCGTGGATATTCCAAAGATTATGACACAGGGAATATCGTCAATACACCTTTAATGAGAGAATGTCTTCATTTGGTTAAGATTACCTTTGATGAGCCAATGGATTTAACCAAGCCATTAAATGTATTCTTTAGCTCAGATAATCACCCTGTTTCATTCCGCTTTTGGTCAAATACCAACACAACCTGGCATGGTGATTTCTTTATTCCAAGGGATCAGGAATACCAAGGAACACATACCCTTACCATAGAAGGTGGAGAAGACCTTGCAGGAAATACCTTTGATTCTGACCCAACCACAGAACAAATAGACCCCGATACAAGCAATCAATTCCAAATATTTCTTCCAGATATTGCCTATACACAATGGGTTCCTGTTCCAGATTCAACCCACAAGCAAGGCTCTACTCATTTATTAAATATAGAAAGCAAAGAGTCAATAATGCTAACTGGAGGATGGTCCCCCCAATTCTTTCCTGATGGTGAATGGCTTGCTATTTGGGGAAAAAACACATATACAGCAACTAGTGTCGTGTTGACTAAATTTCGCACGAATTTTACTAAAGTTTTAGTTCACAAAAGCCGATAATATAAATAGGGATATTTTCCCAGGAGGTATTGGCAATGCGTGGACCAAAATCAAAAACAATTATTCTTTCAAAGGAACAAATTGAAGTTCTCAAAAAGAATCTCCGCTCTGG
>JBFMDZ010000234.1 GCA_040753555.1 bacterium | reverse complement strand
TGGTTAGAATTTGCAAACCGATGTGGTTATATAGATTCTATTATGACAACAAAGATTAACTCAAATTATGACCAAATCATTGGACAGATTATATGAATGATTGAGAAAGTGGATAAATGGTTAATTAGACAAAGATGATATTCTCCTTTTCTCTTTTTCTTAAGATTCTCCGTTTCACAAAGAGGGGGTGAATAATTACAATTATTTATGTCTCCTGTTATCTGTCTTCTGATATTACCTCAAGAAATATCTCTTCCAGCTTTTTCTTTTCTTCTGCTAGCTCTTTGATGACAATGGAGGCAACAATTTTTCCCTTGTTAATTATAATTACCCTATCGCAGACCTTTTCTACCTCAGAAAGGATATGGGTTGAAAGAAGGATTGTCTTTTCCTTTCCAAGCTCTACAATAAGGGAGTGAATCTCTTTAATCTGAACAGGGTCTAATCCAGATGTTGGCTCGTCAAGGATTAAAACAGGAGGGTTATGGAGGAGAACAGATGTCAGAGCAACCCTTTGCCTAAAACCCCTTGATAGATTACCAATCCTTTTTGTAAGCACAGGGGAGATATTGCATAAATTTCCTACATCTTCTATCCTTTTTTTATCAACCCCTCTTATAGAAGCTACAAATTCAAGGAATTGTTTTACCCCTATATCTAAATAAAGGGGGTTATTTTCAGGAAGATAGCCTATGTTTTCCCTTACTATAAGGCTTTGTTTCATAACATCATATCCGCAAACCTGTGCTGTTCCGCTATTTGGTGCAATAAAACAGGAAAGGATTCTCATTGTTGTTGTCTTTCCAGCTGCATTTGGACCAAGGAATCCTAATATTTCACCCTTTTTTACCTCAAAGGATATATTGTCTAAGGCAAGTGTATCTTTAAACCTCTTTGTTATTCCACATACATTAATCATTTAAAAAAAATCCTTAAGTTTTTTTCTATTTTTGCCGATATAAAAGATGAAGGAAGTAATAGGTCTTCTCCCCTCCGGCGCCTATTACTTCTTTTTTTATTTTTAGCCTTTATTTAGCTTTGATTTCTCCTCCTCATATTGCTCTTGTGTCCTTACATCAAGCTTAAAACCACAAAGCTTTGCTGCAAGCCTGATATTCTGACCATCCCTTCCTATAGCAAGGGATAATTGATCCTTATCAACAATTATAACTGCCTCCTTTTCCTTCTCATTAATAATAACCTCCTTTGCTTTTGCTGGAAGGATGCTTAATTGTATAAATTCATTTATACTGTCTGAATATGGAATAATGTCTATCTTTTCTCCCTTAAATTCCTTTAGGAGATTAGAGATTCTACTTGCATTTACGCCAACAAATGCTCCTATTGGAGAAATCTTTTTGTCAATGGACGAAACAACGACCTTTGAACGAACACCAGATTCCCTCACTATCCTTTCTATCTTAATAGAACCATCCTGTAGCTCAGGGACATCCATCTCAAACAGCTTTTTTACAATACCAGGGTGTGTTCTTGAAATGATTATCTGTGGATGTTTTAGACCCTGCTCTACACCAATAACATAAGCCCTTATCCTCTCCCCAATTCTATATTTTTCTTTTCTTATTTGCTCTTTAACAGGAAGAACAGCCTCTGCCTTTCCAATATCAATAAAAACTGTATTATCTGATATCTTGCGGATAAGCCCTGTTACAATCTCGCCCTCTTTGTTTTTAAATTCCTGAAAAACAGAATCCCTCTCTGCCTCCCTTAACCTTTGGATAATAACCTGCTTTGCTATCTGGGCAGAGATTCTTGTTGATTGAGAGGAAGAATCCTCAATTTCAACAACATCGCCCACATTAACATCCTTTTTAATCTTTCTTGCTTCTTCCAGGGTTATTTGCTCCCTTATATCATCAACATTTTCTACAACATCCTTTACAACAAATACCCTTACATTAAATGTGTCTGGATTAAAGACAACCTTAACATTCTTTACATTAAGCCGTTTTCTATAAGAGGCTTGTAATGCCTCTTGCATAGTGTGTAAAAGGGCATCTTTTGATATGCCCCTAGATTTGGAAACTATAGACAATGCCTCTTGTATTCCTTTTTCCATAAAAAGGATTATACCTTAAATTCCAAAAAATTTCAATAAAAACATTGCAAATATCCGCCTTGTGATGTAGATTATAATTATGTTCTCAACAATCCCTGATGCAATAAAGGATATAAAGGATGGCAAGATGCTCATTATGACAGACGATGAGAATAGAGAGAATGAAGGAGATCTTGTTATACCATCCTCTCTTATAACCGCATCTTCTATAAATTTTATGGCAAAGTATGGAAGGGGGCTTATATGTGTTTCAATAACAGAAGAGAGGGCAGGTGAATTAAATTTACATCCTATGGTTGCTGAGCCACAAGACATCCATAAAACAGCATTCACTGTCTCCTGCGATTATAAATACGGAACAACAACGGGCATCTCTGCCTATGATAGGGCAAGGACAATAAAGGCAATTATAGATACAAATACAAAACCAGATGACCTGGCAAGGCCAGGCCATATCTTTCCATTAGTGGCAAAAGATGGTGGCATCCTTGTCCGTGCTGGGCATACAGAGGCATCCCTTGATTTGGCAAGGCTTGCTGGTCTCTATCCATCTGCTGTAATATGCGAGATTATGGATGAGGATGGGCATATGGCAAGGCTTCCTAAACTTATTGAGTTTGCAAACAAGCATAGCCTTAAAATAATAACCATTGCAAGCCTTATAGAGCATAGAAGGAAAAAGGAGAAGCTAGTAAAAAGAATAACAGAGACAAACCTTCCAACAAAATTTGGAAGCTTCAAGGTTAGTGCCTATTCCTCATTGATAGACAAAGGAATCCACCTTGCATTTGTAAAGGGTGAGGTATCTGGTAAAAA
>JBFMDZ010000233.1 GCA_040753555.1 bacterium | reverse complement strand
AATATGTAACCATTAAGGGAAAGGAAAAGACCATTGCGAATATAAAGAAAGCCTCTTTGTCTTCTTCATCTATATTCCTTGCCCCTGACCCAGACAGGGAGGGAGAGGCAATCTCCTGGCATCTTGCCTATTATATTAAAAAAGAGCCAATCCATCGGCTTATTTTACACAAGATAACCAATTGCTTTTACTTATGAAGAACCTAATAGAAGAACAAATATTTGAGGCAAAGAGGATGGGTTTAACTGACCAAAAAATTGGTGAAAGATTCAATGTTAATTTGCGTTATATAGAGAAAGTTATAACAAAGAGATTGGGAATGAATGTTTCTATCCCTATTCTAAAGAAAGAGATAAAAATGTTACAACCCAAAAATTTCTTTCCAGAAACAAATACTGTTTGGAGCTTTAAATCTCGGGGGAATTGGGCAACTCATAATGGTAATTATCGGGGGAATTGGTCGCCTTATATCCCGAGAAATGTGATACAAAGATATTCTAAAGAAAGTGATTCAGTATTGGATTGTTTCTGTGGTGCGGGTACTACTGGTGTAGAATGTAAATTAACTAATAGAGATTTTATTGGTATAGATATAAATCCAAAGGCAATAGAATTAGCAAAAGAAAATGTTGATTTTCCAATTTATAGTTCTTTACCGGTAAAGATTGATTTCAAAGTCGGTGATGCCAGGAATATTTCGTCTATCAATAATGATAGTATTGATTTGATTTGTACCCATCCACCATATGCTAACATAATTCATTACACAGATAATCAAAAGCAGGATTTATCCTTTTGTGAGATAGATGAATTTCTTAATGAAATGTCTAAAGTGGCAAAAGAAAATTATAGAGTATTAAAAAACAATAAATATTGTGCAGTATTAATAGGAGATATGAGACAAAAAAGGCATGTTATCCCACTGGGTTTTTGGTTAATTGATGTATACTTAAAGGCTGGTTTTGTGCTTAAGGAATTAGTGGTTAAAAGACAGCATAACTGCAAAACCACAGGTTTTTGGTACAAAAATAGCGTTAAGTATAATTTCCTTTTGTTAGCACACGAATATCTGGCTATTTTTAAGAAAAGTTCAGGGGTTTCTAACCAGGTTATTTTAGAAGATGTTAAAGAATTCAAGAAGGATTACAGGAAACCTATTAAAATAAATCAACAAGAGTCAACAACCGTATGGATTTTTAACTTTAATGATTGGTATAGCAAAACAATTCAAAACATAGTTGAACGATACAATGGAAGAAGTCATTGTATTATTGATTCGCTTAATAAAATAGACAATATACACAACCCAAGGACACTGGTAATAATAACTTGCGCCACGAAAGAGGATTTTGAAAATTTTTGCAATATGACTAATAATCTTGTAAAATATATTAACCATCAAGGTTTCTTAGCTATAATTTGCAACGATGTTCGTTTAAAAGATGGCACCATATTCCCTATGGGTATAGAAGTTGAAAACCATCTTAGATACCAACGGGAATTAAAGATAAAAGAGATTGTAGTTATATCAATTGAAAAGAATGAGGATAAAATTGGTATTAAAGAAAATCTAAATATTTCGCATAAATATCTGCTTATTTATCGTGTCGAAAAAGGAGAAAAATAAATGAGGAATCCAGATGATATTTATATTGACTTCGCATCAAAAATTTCATTTTTAGAATTTATTCAGGATGAATTTAGAAATGCAAATATACCTACTAAAGAATTAGAAAGGGAAATATCTTTATTAGTGGCAAAAAAACAATGGAATATTGCCGATTTATCAGATTATGTAAAAGCTAATCCGCGTAGTTTTATTATTTTCCAGGAGATATTTCAACTACTGCGATTTACAAATGCTCAAGTTATTCATTTTGTTTTTGATATAGCAAAACTCAACTCTTTAAATATTGAGGCGATATATGAATATATGGTTTTAAACCTTAAATATGATAGTAACTTCAGAAAAATATATTTAAATAGTATTAACCCTGATTTAAAGTATGATGATTTTGTTGCCAGGATAGAACAATATAACAAGAAGTATTTGATAGCGGTTTTCAAGGTTGCCGTCTCAAAATACATTGATAAAGTTGTTAAAAAATTTGAGATATTAAAGGAGCGAATTACAAAAAGCGAATTTGAAGATTTCTCTATTAGGTTCTCCAATTATTTGTTGAACAACCTGAAATTGAATGAATTTCTTGCCTCAATAGATGTTGAGAAATTTCTGCAAAATAAAAGGATACCCATTGATACAAAAAGTCTCCATGGAAATTATCCAAAGATAAAGGTAATAAAACTATTGGAAAATAGTGGCTATACAAACATAGATAGCCTATTAAATAAAAATGGTATTCGGGTATTGAAACATAAATTACAACAGGAAATTATTTCATCTTTGCCTACTAAAAAGATATTCTGTACAGAACGCTATGTCGATGGAATCATTAAAATAAAGGATAACAAACTCAAAAAATTTGATTTGGTTATTTTTAGTCATAATCTTCCAAAATATTTGTTTGAGATAAATTTTTACTCAACCGAAGGAACAAAGATTGGAATAAACCAAAATGAATACATAGATTTGAACAACTATATCCGAAACAACTATAGTAATTTTCAATTTTATTGGATTACGGATGGTAATTATTGGTTAACAACCCAGGGCAAATCCCGATTTTTAAATTTGGTTAGGTTTTTTGATAAAATACTTAACATTAACATTTTTGCAGAACATTTAGATAATTTCAAGTGAATAATGGAGTTAACAAAATGAAAAAACCCTTAATCATCGTAGAAAGCCCGACAAAGGCAAAGACTATTACAAAATACCTTGAAGGTAAATACAATGTCCTTGCTTCAATGGGTCATATCAGAGACCTTCCCGAGAATGAGC
>JBFMDZ010000232.1 GCA_040753555.1 bacterium | reverse complement strand
GAGGCAGAATAATCAAGCTCGGGTATCTGGCCATCGTGATAATGGATAAAGTTATACCCCAGACTTATCCTTATATCTTTTTCTGGTTTATAACCCAGTTCTAAAAATGGACTTACCTTATAGTCATTGCTCTTATCCTGAGAAAGAAGCCTTATTCCAGTGCCAAGATCAACCTTATCAGAGAGGTCATAATTTGCCTGCATACTCATCAGGGAAACCTGTGAGGTAATCTCATCATAGCTTATCTTCCTGATAGCATACTTGCCAAATATGGCTAACTTCTTGGTTAGGTCATAAACTGTCTCAAAGCTACCGGTAATATTCCTTAAATCCTGCATCTCACACTTTGCCAAGAAATTTAATCTATCACTATAAGGAGGTCTATAGGCTAAAGCGATGAGTATTTTAGAGTCTAAAGAAAAAGTAGTGCGACCAGCCTTACCCCGATTAGCCTCGTAGCTATACTCACCATAAGTGCTTAAGCCAGAAGCAAATTCGCGCTGAATGTTTGCGATAAAGGAAAGGTCAGAGCTTGAAGAATGAGAAACATCCCCCTTGTCTTCTATACTACTTATATTATGACTGCATTTTACCTGGGTGTTTAAACCCTTAGTGGGTTGAAGGCTAAACTCTCCACCTACTTTGTCTTAAGCAAATAGTCATAAGAGCGCCTGTAATTAAAAGAAATAGAATTAGACCACTTTGGGCTAAGGTAAATATACCCAAACAAAATTGGTTTTCAAGTAAACGCTTACCTCCTTTTTGTTAATCTTTCAAACAGAGGCTATTTCTACTTTAGGTCTAACCAATCTGGATTTTCTTACGGGAGCAAGTTTTTTAACTTTCACAAACACCAGTGTCTGCTCTTTTTCTTTCCTTGCCTTTGCTATTTTAAGATTTTCTTCTGCCAGTTTCTGATCATATTCAGGTAGAATTACTACTATTGCATCCTTAGGTATACGCTTCTCAAGTTCAGGATGCTCTAAAACATACCTGTTAAACTCTGTGGTAAGCTCTAAATTTTTCTCAAATAGTTCCTGTTTGTTCATTGCTTCATCTCCTTTTCATATCTTTGACGATACCATTCCCAGTTTGACTTAATATCAAACTGGGCAAAGTTTAATGCCTCATTATAGTCCCAATAGGAAAGAGGCACTTTCTCTACTGAACCATCTGGATGCATCCTATCAAGATGCGTAAATCCATGGGCAGTATCATATCTAACGATAGGATACCACTTACCTTGGATAAAAGCCTCATATTGAACCGTGAACCCTGTAATTTTTCCCTTGATGCTAAAGTGATAATGTCTAATTCTATCATCAGATGTCAAAAATGCTATAAAACTTGTTTCACCCACTTTTCATTCTTTAAAAATAGCATAAAACAAAGTGTTTAGTCAAGGTATTTAATGAACTTATGTTGAATCTGTTTTCTGAAAGGAAGATGGTCTATACCCTTCTTCATAAGTTTATACATTACCTTCTCAAATCTTCTCAACCTTTAGACAGCATTTCCTTTAGAAACTTACCCTGTGTATGAACCATCGGTGGCAGATACTGCCTCTGGTGTTTAGCAAGCTACAATTCTTCCTCCCTCTTTCATTTTGCGTTTATTTCCCTTGACTTATTAGCTAAACACACAGGATAATTGAAATTTCTCCTTGACAGAATATTTTATTTATGCTACTCTATAAATAAAATAGACTAACTTATAATGCAGTAATATAAAACTGCCAATAGGCAGTATAATCTAAGGTTAGACGAAGGAGGATACTTTGGATATGAACATCACAGAGTTCACAATAAGACTTTTACTTCTTTTCTTTCCCGGCATAATCTGTGCTTATATTGTAGACGCATTTACAATACATAAACCCCGAGAGACATTTCTCTTCTTGCTCCAATCATTTGTTTTTGGATTGTCCTCATATTTTCTGTTTTGGGTTGTCCTCATTATATATAATTTCGTTGGTTCCAAACTCACTTTATGGTCCGTTAAATCAGAAGTTGTTTTCCTGAGAGCTTTGGCTGATTCCAAAGTTCATATTTCATATTCCGAAATAGTTTGGGTCTGCATTATTTCTGTTCTACTTGCAATTGTTATAACAATAATAACGACTTACAAGATTCACTTTAAAATCGTTCAATGGTTACGAATTACCAAGAAATTTGGAGAATTGGATGTTTGGGGATACACCTTCAACATGAAAGAAGTCAATTGGGTTACCGTTCGGGATATGGAAAAGGATTTGGCGTATGATGGATGGGTTCAATCCTTTTCGGATGACTCGAAAGATGCTGAATTGCTTCTTAGAGATGTTCGTGTATATCAGAATTCAAGCGGCGAATTCTTGTATCAGGTAGATATGATGTATATTTCGAGAAATCGTGATAACATTGCGATTGAAATAAGAAATATCTTTATTGATAGTTAAGAGACGAAAACTTAAAAATAAGGAGGAAGAAAATGAGTAATGAGAGTCAAACTTTGACACAACCGAGACGACTGAATGAGGGAACTGTAAAAAAGGGGGGAGTAAATCAACCTCCAAAAACTCCTCGTCCCCAACCCCCCTCTGGGCAACGCCCTAAGGAACCCTCATCTGGTGGCAAGAAAAATTAGCGGGAAAATAGCATTAAATTGTTATAGAATTCGGCTAACCAATCGCTTCCCCTGACCACGGCTATCGCTCGGGCAGGTGAGCTTAATCGTTATCTGCACCATCCCACTAACCTTACCACCAACCAAATTTTCCCGTTGTTTTTAGATAAAGGGAGGAGGCAGAATAATCAAGCTCGGGTATCTGGCCATCGTGATAATGGATAAAGTTATACCCCAGACTTATCCTTATATCTTTTTCTGGTTTATAACCCAGTTCTAAAAATGGACTTACCTTATAGTCAT
>JBFMDZ010000231.1 GCA_040753555.1 bacterium | reverse complement strand
AACCAATTATGAGGGGTTGCGTTTTCTGTTATTATGCAGTTTGTAATAGTTAGAGAAGAGTTAGAACAATAGATTCCAGCACCATTGCCACCACGTCCATTCTTAATGGTGAAACCTTTAATAATACTAGTGGTATTTTGACCTGGATTATTAAAAATAAAACCTCTTCCACTATATTCACAGTCAATAATACATTTTTCCGGACCATTCTCTGACCTTACCGTAATATCTTTTCCACTCCAAGTTAAATTTTTATTCCCTGTTCCAGTATATGTCCCATCTGCCACCCAGACTGTGTCTCCTGTAGTTGCGGCATCAATTGCAGCAGCTATAGTGCCATATTGCGAAGGCACATATAAATCTGTCGCACTTGCTCTTGTTCCCCAAATCATCCCCAAAGCCATTAGACATCCAAAGATTTGTCTTTTCATTTCACTGACACCTCCATTTTTAAACAAAAAAGCAGGCAAATTGAACCTGCTTCTGCAAATTTTATATGAAAACCTTTTTGGCGAGTTACTCTCTCTCTCTCTCTCTCTGACCTGTCTGCCTGGAAATAACTTTTATATTTTCCATCTTAATTTTAAGAATACAACATTACCTTAATTCTTGTCAAGGAAAAAATTTTAATCTTTCTAAAGATAGTTTGCGTAATTCATCAGATGGTGCATTATCTTTTACAAATTTAAAATATTCCCTTGCTTTTTTGTAATCTTCCAGTTTTAGATAGGATTCAGCTTCTAAAAAACAGGCTTTAAATCCAAGCTCTATAACATCTGGACGAAGGGTTTTCATTACATAATAAGAAGACTTTTCCATTTTTATATTACTGGTTAATGAATACAATGACTCTATTGCCTCTTTAAATCTTCCTTTATTAAATAAAATGACCCCTAAATTATAAGCAATATTAGGTACAAAATGAGCTGCTTTTTTCCATACCTCTATTGCCTTTTCTGTATCTCCAAGATTGTATAGACAATCCCCTTTTATAGCAAGTAAATCTTTCTCTCCAAATAAAGAAATAAATTCATCTATCTTTTTAAGGCAATCTTTCCATCTTGCTCTTTGATAAAAATCTTTTATCTCCTCTTGGTATAAATTACGCCTTTCTGCAAATTTTACACTAAAGCCTTTAAGCCAAAGGGTGAAAATAAAAGAAGCAAATAGAATAAAAATAGAAAATATCCATATAGGGACAAAAGATATACTTATCTTTTCTAAAGAATATATTTTTAGAAACCTTTGTAAGATTAGCCAAATGAACAGGAGAAAGATAAATAAAGGAAAAAGCCTTTCTGAAAGAATATAAAAGGAAGAAATATTGGGTATCCCAGGAACTATATGAGTAGGAAAATGAATAGGGAAACCAGGATTACTCCAATTGGCAAATGGAGAAAAAAATTCACAAAGGTTTATATTTTTTTTATCAACCACATCATGGGTTGTAAACATATTTACATAAATGCTCATAAAAGTATGTGGTATGAAGATAAGAGAGGTTATTAAAATAAGTATTAGGAAGAAAAGCCATGTTTTTGAACTAAATTGTAAAGAGAAGTAATAAATCCCCCCTGCTCCTAATATTAAAAGAACAAAACCAGAAAACCAGGGAAAGTTTCCAAGTCCCCACGAAGGTATGGTGAAGATATAAACAAGGCTTAATGTAGTAAACCAGATAAGAAGAAACCCTATTTTTTGAAAATTCCTTCTTTTTATCAAGATATAAAGTCCATAAAGAACAAAGAAGATAATAATTGGCGAGATAAATCTAAATGAACAAAAGAATAAAAAAAAGCTTTTTATCCTGAATAAAAAGTTTTGGCTAAGCAAGTTCATTTGTTCAAAATGCTCGTAATATTGGTAGCCAGTTACAAAATAGCCCTTATGATACACCTTATTATAAAGCAATTGGGGTATCATCATTATAAAAACAATAGGAGAAAAGGCAATATGTTCCCATCTTAGAAACAGTGATTTTAATCTACTCCGATGGAACACAAGAATCCACAGAAATATAACAGCTGGAATAATATAATTTGGATAACGAATAAGAATAGCAATCCCTAATGAAAGATAGAAGAAAAGAAAGTTATACCAAACAGGATTTTCCACTGTCTTATAGCTTGCATAGATGCATAAGATAAAGAAGACAAAACCAGATGTCCACGCCAAAGCAGAAGTTGAAAGTTGCATATCAGAGAAGTTATAGATAAAAAGAATGCTTCCAATAATAGCCGGGATAGGGCTTTTCCAAAATTGCTTTATGAAATAATAAGTAATTACTACGGCTATTGAGCCAAAAAAGGAATTGATGATACAAGGATACGCTTCTCTAACGCTATCTCCACCTGTAAACTCCAATCCTAATATCTTAAGAATATAGCCCAAGATAAGTGGCCATCCTATAGAAAATGTCCAAAGGTAGTCTGTTCCTCTATTTAAAAGTCCTGTAAATCCTTGATATCTAATAATAGAAGCTGCTTCGCAATAAGCTACCCTATCATCTCCAGCAGCACTTATCCCTTTTATTAAAAGAAGTCTTACAAAAAATGCAAAAATAAAAAGGGTAATTATTAAGATTATTTCCTTTGAAATTTTTATCTTCTTAAAACTTTTTTTCCTTTTCATAAACCCTATTATATCTACCCCTTAATAAAAAGGCAAGTTAAACTTAAAGGCTTATCTTACCATCATTGATTTTATAGCAGAGAAATCATCTGCCTTTATTTTGTAATAGTATAATCCAGAGGAGAGGTTTTGACCAGCATTATTTTTTAAGTCAAAGAAAATTGCCCTATCTTTTTGGGTATATGAGCCTTTGGGTTTTTGTCCTGCTTCTATTGTTCTTACCTTTTGTCCGAGGATGTTATAGATTTCAAGGGAGACATTTGAGTCATTTGCTAGC
>JBFMDZ010000230.1 GCA_040753555.1 bacterium | reverse complement strand
CATATGCCCTGTCCTCGTATAGAGGAAGCATTGCTGAAGAGCCACGTTGCGGAAATCCACAAGCACGGTTCTGTGAGGGGCATAAAATAACATATAGGAGGTTATAGAAAATGTCTACTCGACAGAAGGCAATTTTTGGGATTTTGATGGCTTTAGGGTTTGGGGCTTATAAGCCAATTTGGGCAGAAACCTATGTTTATGGGACAATCACAGGTGATACAATCTGGAATTTGGCAGGAAGCCCGTATATTGCAACAGATACGGTATATGTAAGCAATGGTATCAAATTAACCATTGAGCCAGGGGTAATCATAAGGTTTGCCACAGACACTTCTTTAATTTGCTATGGCACATTGAATGCAATAGGCACCCCTCTTGGCACAATTACATTTACATCCGATCAAGCAACCCATACAACTGGGCATTGGAAAGGGATTAAACTATCTGGAAGTGGAGCAAATGGAAGTAAAATCAACTATTGTGATATCGGATACGCAAAACAGGCGGTTTATTTGGAGAATGCTTCTTCTATTACAATTACTTACAACTACATCCACGACAATAAAGGTGATAATGGAACAGGTTGGCCTCCTCCGCCAGGTGGAGTAGGTTGTGGAATCTATCTTTCAGATTCAAACAACAACATTATTGCAACAAATACAGTTAAAAACAATAGAGGAGGTCAAGGAGGTGGTGGTGGTTGGCCTTCTAGTCCAGGCGGTAGAGGTGGAAATGGTTGTGGAATATATCTTTATTTTTCTGGTAGTAACACTTTAGTGGCAAATATAATTTTCAATATGGAAGGAGGAAGTGGAGGAAATGGTGATACAGGAGGAGATGGATATGGAGGCACAGGAGGAATTGGCTGCGGTATCTTTTTAGATAATTCAAATTATAACTATTCAGCTTTTAATATTTTATATGGCAATAAAGGAGGAAAAGGAGGGGATTCTCCTAAATACTGGGAGAGCTCAGGAGGGAAAGGAGGTATAGGATGTGGAATTTATATTTCAAATTCTCATAATAATGTACTTTTGCAAAATTATATAAGCAAAAGCGAAAGAGGAGAAAGAGGGGTTGGAGATACAGCTAATGCGGGAGAAGCTTCTTACGGGGCTTTTGGAAATGCTTATGGTATTTATATTGATCCAAATAGTTATAACAATACAATTGCTCCTTCTAATACCTATAATAATGAGCCTATTTATTACTATTATAATCAATCAGGCATAACAATTGAGAGTCAGACCTTAACCCTTGCTGGCTCTGGCTCAACAAATCTGGGAAGGATTGTCCTTATAAATTGCCTAAACTTTATTATTAAAAACAACTCTATCTTTGGAGGAATTGGAGAAAATGGATGTACACAAGGTGGACAAGGTGAGCCTGGTAAACAAGGAAATGGAATATATCTTTCTTCATCAACAAACACTGTAATCTCAAATAATACAATATCAAACAATATAGGAGGGAAAGGAGGAACAGTAGGAGAAGGGAGTGGAATAGGTGGGAGGGGAGGAACTGGAACAGGAGTATTTATCAAAGATTCATCCAATATAAAATTAAACAACAATACTATCTCCAATAATATCGCAGGTGAAGGAGGCGGACACGGAGCCCTTGGATCTACATTTGGAGAAGGTGGGGAGGGAGTAGGAATTCTTATTATAAATTCTAGAGTGGAAATAAAAGGAAATGAAGTGAAAACCAATAAAGGTGGATGGGGAATACCTTTAGGTAAAGGTTATGGAATATATTCTATCTCCAATTCTTTCTCTGAGATACATTGCAATAACCTCCTTGACAACAAAAACGGCGATTTAACCAAAGGCTATGGTGTCTATCACGATGGAAGCACAGGAACAATCTCTGCTACTTACAATTGGTGGGGACATTCTTCTGGCCCAGAGCATCCCATAACAAATCCATCAGGTCAGGGTGATAAGGTAAGTGATTATGTTTATTATAAACCATGGATAGGAAGTATAATGATTAGCCCCAATTCAGGTCCAGCTGGAACAATAGTTACAATTGAAGGAGCATTTTTTTCTACACAAACACAGATTTCTATTGACTTTGGAACCTATCAAACCATAACAACAACAATGTCAAGCATCAACGGCACATTCTCAACAATCTTTGTTATTAATACCCAACCCCCTTGCACAAAGCTTATCACTGTATCTGACTCAAAGGAAATAGCCACCGCAATATTCTTGCTTATTCCAAGCCCAAGGATTACTATGGTTAATCCTATATCAGGCCCTACGGGAACAATTGTAACTATTTGGGGTTCGGGATTCGGCGCTTTTGGTTCGGTAAGGATTGACTTTGGAACCCATCAAACAATAACCATAACTCAATCAAGTCCAATTGGCACCTTCTCCACTACCTTTATCGTAGACACCCAACCCTCCTGCACAAAGATTATAACCGCAAGGGATGAAGAGGGCAATATTGCTACTGGCTTCTTCAAGATAACAGGAAAAATTGCCTTAGTCTTACCAACCTCAGGCTCTGTTGGCTCAATAGTCACCCTTCAAGGTGTAGGTTTCTCATCAGGAAAACAAATAACCATTGATTTTGGCACACATCTTACTATTACAACAGCAATCTCTTGCGTTAATGGCACATTCTCAATAACATTTGTTGTTGATAATCAACCCCCTTGCACAAAGATGATTACTGCAAGAGACTTTAAGGAAACAGCAACCACAATATTTTTGCTTCTTCCAAGCCCAAGGATTACATTGCTTGCTCCTTCCTCAGGCCTTATTGGAACAATGGTAACCATAGCAGGCTCTGGTTTTGGACCAAATACCCAAATAAATATTGCCTTTGGAACAAATCAAAATATCACAAGCCCAATCTCATCAGAAATTGGCACATTCTCTACAACCTTCATCGTAGCCAC
>JBFMDZ010000229.1 GCA_040753555.1 bacterium | reverse complement strand
CAAAAGGAGCAGCCTCACCCTTTAATAGATACTTACGGAATACCTTAGCCATTACAATAGCCAGAACTATTCCCAACATATAGATGGAGAATAGAACATTACCGGATGCTCTTTCTTGGAAAAATGCCCCAATGAGTAAGGCATAAACAGGAAGTCTTGCGCCGCAGCTCATAAAGGGATTAACTAAGATAGTTACAAGTCTATCCTTTCTATCTTCTATGGTACGGGTTGCCATAATGGCTGGAAGATTACAGCCAAAACAGAGAAAAGCAAATAAATATTCTTCTACAAAGAGGCATTAAAGAGGCTTAAGGTATTTTCACGAGCTTCTAAAAAATTGACAAAAATTATTTACCAATGCTATTCTATAAATATGAAAGATATCACCCTTGAGGGTATTTATAAAAAGGTTGTTGATTTAGAGCGTGAGGTTGCTCAGATTAAGAAAAATCTTATTAAAGAACCTGATTTGCGTGAAGATTTTATTTTACGGATGAGAGACCTTGACCTTGAAAAAGCAATCACAGTTAAAGACTTTGGTAAAAGATACGGATTAAAGTAGTGTATACGCTTACCATCAAGAAAAGCCTTGATAGAAAATTCAAAAAGCTTCAGAAAAAAGATAAGGAATTACTCCAACTAATTGATAGAAAGGTGAAAGATATTCTTGACAATCCTTACCGTTTTAAGCCCTTAAGGAAACCGTTACAAAACAAGCGTAGGGTTCATATAGGGGGATCTTTTGTATTGATATATGAAATTAACGAAGAAGAAAAGATAGTAACCTTGTTTGATTTTGACCATCATGATAATGTCTATAAACCTTGATAACTTGCCACTATAATGGGTGGATGTTGTTCATCTGAAGGTATTGAAGAGGCTTAAGGTATTTTCAACCGAGCTTTTAAAGAAAAACTATCATTACTTCAATAGTTTTTCAAGCTCATTGACTTCCTTTTTTAACCAATGGGGAACACAATAACCTTTATACAAATTTAATGAGAGCTTTGCATAATGATGTGCATTTGCCAGATCATTTATCTTTTTGTATAGCATTGCAAGGCGATAAGTATTATATGCCCTATCAGCCTCAGATAGGATTGCTGAATCAAGTGCCTTTAAATAGCAGTCTATCGCAGATTGGTATCTTTCTTTTTTCTCATAAAAGAATGCCTTATACTCATATCCCAAGGAGAAATCGGGATATTTTGCTATAATCTTATCTATACAGCTCTTTGCTTCCTTCTCTTTGCCCAATTCTATGTATATATCAGCCAAGAGGGGTAATGTCAGGAGATTTTCTATCCCAGATTCTTTAATCTCCAAAACAAGCTTTTTCAATAAAGCACTATTTTTCCAATCAATAGTTCGCTCCCTCTTATTCCATTTAGCCATAATGTTATAAAATTTTAATCTCTCATCTTCTTCTTTATAGACTGAAGACTCATAGGTTTTGTAGTTATACCTTATAAACCTCCCTAAACCTGCATAGTGGGTGGCATAGGCAAAGTAGATTGTGCTATTTTTGCTATCAATCACAACTGATTGAAGGGTGAGGAAATTGTTGATGCTGGGAATAGGTTCCTCTTTATATTGATAAAAATCGGTGTTTGAGAGGATGCATATTGCCTGGTTGATTGTATTGTCCATATCTATTGATGAAAGCTCTCTAAATTTATCCTCCCTTGCTATGTTATAGGTCTGCATTGAATAAATGGAGGTCTTTTTTTGCATATCTCGTGAGATGAACCTGTTTGCTGCATAAATACTTCCCTCCTTCATATCATTCCTTACCACATCTTTGCCCAAGAGCTCATATATTGCACCTGATTTGTCTTCCTGACTTCCCAAGCACAAGAGGAATCCCTCTTTTGCCTTAAAACCTTTTAATAGATTTTCTGCCTCAGCCAAGTTTTTGCAGGTTTCAAGTACCCTATTAAATTCCAAAACCCTACTATAATCCTTCCCACTATACAAACCACCTGCTAGATTAATTGAATAAGAGAGCCCTTTTTCGTTTACCCCTGTTGTAATAGGAAAAACACCTATAAAACCAATACTTATGCACCTTAATCTATTCTCAATGGAATAATCAACCACCACAGGATAATTTCCCAAAAATTCTACATTAAAATCAAAATTCCTTCCCTGGACAATCCTTCCATCCTCAGCTTGAATAATAAAAGATGAGCATTCCCTTATGATTTCCATAAAAAAAGTCACAAATAAGATGTCTTCAAGCCGAATCCCTGAGCCATCAGATAGCCCTTTAAGCTGTGCCAGATAGCCTTGAGGCAATCCCTTTTTTAGGGAATTTATCTTGAGATTAAGCATAATATTACTAAACAATCTTGCAAAGACCCTTTTATACCACGGTGCTCTCTTAAGCATCCCTTTCTTGTAATCATCCACTTCTCTATAGAACTCATTTATCCTCTTTTTAAGCAATACCCCATATTGAAGCCCAACATTATAAGGTTTGCCTGCAAGATACAGAAAGGGGATACCCTCCTTGTACTCCAGATATCCCTTATCAAAATACTCTACGCCATCTTTGCTTTTAACCTTGTATGCCTTGCCAGATAAAGCAACTAGCAAAAAAATCAAGAAGAAAACACAAAATTTTTGGCTCTTCATAGGGAATTTAGTAAAATTATCTGACAGAATTATTAGAATTGCAAGGATTTTTATGCAAGAGGGGTAGGGAAAAGAAAAAATGGGGATGTTAAGTAGTCTTGAATCTATAATATCCTTTATAGAATTGCCAATGCCTTAGAGATAAGCCTTTCTGATTTCTTCTCTTTTTGTAACTATTCAGTATATCGTATTTTATATGTTTGGCTGTTTTAAAATTCATCCATTCTATAATAAATCCCAAATCCCAAGTTCAAATGTCAAAAAAATGTCCAATTTCCAATGTCCAATATCA
>JBFMDZ010000228.1 GCA_040753555.1 bacterium | reverse complement strand
GGTAAAATCTCCACCCAGGATAATTAGGGAAGTGAAATAGAGAAATCAATCAATATGTAGTGACAATCTCAAAAATTAAGTGTAATAATATCAATATGTTATGAATTTTGCTGTTGAATGCAGGTTAGAAATTAAAATTTCGCCTAACGGGATGCGGATAAAAGAAGTTGCCCAAGGCAATTTGTGGAAATCTTTGATTTCCCTTTTATCTGTTGTTAAGCGATAGTACACCGCCATTAAAAGTATCTCCTTACTTTTTTCATATAATTCCTATATTCGTCACCATATTGTGTTATTAGAAATTTCTCTTCTTGTAAAATTTGGTAGTGAATACCAACCATAACTAAAACTGAAGATATCAAAAAGAACAAGTTGGTGTAAATTAACCATGTTCCTACAAAGTAAAGGTCCAGAAATATAAAGATAGGATTTCTTGTTATTTTAAAAATTCCGCTTATAACTAACTGGCCAGGTCTTTGTTTATCGATTCCAACCCGCCATGAACTTCCGAATGAAATAAGAGCCCAAATGAAGATAACGAAGCCTAAGACAATGAAGATAACTCCTACTATCTTCAAAGGAATTATTTGAAATAAAGCAGTATATAGAACTTCTGAAAAAATATGGAAATCCAGGTTAAAGGAAGACCGAATAACTTCAAGGGTCCAGATGACCAGTCCAAAAAAGAAAGAAATTTCCAGAAGAGCTTGCAAACCTTTCTTTCCAATTCCTAGAACAAATGGTTTGATACCTTTTAATCTCAATTGAATATTTCTTCCAACGAATACTATATAAAACGATACCAACACAATTATTTGGAAGTAGTCGAAAAAATCCACTTTATCACTTCTCGCAATTTATTTTAAGTAGATAAAAAGTTCTCTTTCCATATCCCTTTCCACATCATAACAAGTATATCATATGGCAAGATAAAAGTCATCAATTCTTTCAGTAGTCTTGTTCTGGCGAAGGAGTGAATATAACATAGCCAATCTCTGTTTAAAATCTTTGCCGATTTCCGATGCCTTTATCATTTTTGTATCCCATAGCATCTTTTATCTCCTTAATGACCTTTGGTTTTTCTTCCTTTTCTAATGCTCTTTTGAGTATCTCTTTTGCCCTCTTTGTTCCTATTCTGCCTAATGCCCAAGCAGAATAGGCTCTAATTTGTGGTTTGGGATGGTGGATTGCCTCCTCAAGTGCAGAGATAGCAGCAGGGTCAGCAATGTTACCCAGAGCAATGACAGCATTCCCTCGGATTGTGTCTATCCCAGCGGATATTGCTTCCTTTTTCAGGTCGTTATCAATCTTCATAAACTCATCCTGATTCTTTCAAGGGTAATTTTAGCCTCAGGTGCCATTTCAAAATGCTTGTTAAGTTTCTCACAAGCATATTCGTCACAATAAGCACAGTTCTTAAGGTTCCTCTCCTGTCCACACTTTCTTATTTCACAGACTTTGCAGTGACAAAAAAGTCTTTCACTTCCTGATAAACACCCATCGCAGTTAATATGGTCTGGTGGAATGTCCAGGTTGAACTGCTTAGACCACATCTCTGCAACCTTTCTTCTTTCCTCATCATCATCCTTTTGGGTTGCCAAGAATGCAGGGCATTCAGTACAGATTAGTCCGCAAAAAGCAATCATTCTTTGCATCTTACATTACCTCCTTCATTATTCTTTCTTCTTTTCCTCAAGACCCAGCTTGATTAGTTCTACCAACAGGGCATTCTTGCTTAGACCTAATTTCTCCTTTAACTGATCAATCTCTGCAATTAAATCTTTCGGAATATGAACAGCAACACACTTGGTCTCCTCTTTCTTTACATCCATTTTCTACCTCCTGGTATAATATTCATTATACCTAATCAGACATCTTGATCTTTATAGGATGTCTTTATTTTTGGATACCTTGCATCAACTCACCAACAGTCATAACAGCAGTTATCTCTAAAATTTTTCCATAAGGAAGATAGGGTTCCCACATCCTGCGAAGATCTTCTTCATCCTTAGCTTCATAAAGATTGAAGCCAATTGATGAATCAGAGACTGCACAGTATCCTTCCCATTTTGCTATCTCAGGGATCTCCCCAGTGGCCATCTTTTGGGCAAGTTCAGGTGCCTTTTCAATCTGCCACTTACTCTTGACAAGAAACAACATCTTGCATCACCTCCTCACTAAGGTTAGATGCAAGAGAGGGGTCAAAAGATACGCTCTATCTTGTAAAAATTTCTCCCTCTTCAATTCTCTGACGGATATTAGAAAGAATATCTTCCTGCAATTCCTTTGGTGAGAGAGACCGATAAAACATCGTTATCTTCTGGAGGTCAGTTAGGTTTTGGTCAATAGTTTTTGCATCTATTACAACAGGTTCTCTGGCAAGGTTTATCTTGTCTGGTAGGCATCTTACCTGCTCTTTAGCATAGTCCCTCCACATCCTGCATTTGCAAGGGTTGTCTTTCTTTATCAATGCACACCTATCCTTAAAGAATTCTATTAACTTTTGTCTTGCCCTATGTAGCCTTGCCTTAATTGCTCCTTGAGTAATATTAAGAATCTCGGCTATTTCCTTACAAGATAAGCCTTGTATTTCAGAAAGGACAAAGACTATGCGCTCTGACTTGGGAATATGCGTAATGATGCTGGAAAAACATATCTCTTGAATCTCTTTAATCAGATATTCATCCTCTGGGTTTTCTAAAGAGACCAATTTATCTTCCCAATCTTCCAAAGGCTCTGGTGCAAGCATTGGTTTGCTCCTATAAGAGGCAGCGAAAACATTATAGGCAATCCGATATAGCCAGGTGAAGAACTTGCTTTTGCCTTGATAGGTTGAGATATTTGGCTCTTCACGGAATATGGTGCAAATATAATCTGGAACTTACCCATAAGTTTGTAGAAACAAATCCTGCTTAGGTTTTTAACACTTTATTTTATTCAAAAAGAGAAAAACTAAAATTTTATCTTTAAAAAAAAGGAAAAAATGCCGATATATTAAATA
>JBFMDZ010000227.1 GCA_040753555.1 bacterium | reverse complement strand
ATGATATTGGACATTGGAAATTGGACATTTTTTTGACATTTGAACTTGGGATTTGGGATTTATTATAGAATGGATGAATTTTAAAACAGCCAAACATATAAAATACGATATACTGAATAGTTACAAAATATAAAAATAGAGGAGGAAAAAATGGAACAAGAAAGGATTGAGGATTTAAGAAAAAGGTATTGGGGAGAATGGTTATTACTTGGAGAGGTTGAGGTGGATGATTTGCAAAGACCAATAAAGGGTATTCTCATTGCTCACTCTAAAAGAAAGGCAGATATTTATGAGAAGCTATAAACTAGGAGGTGAAGAAGATGGAGATTGTTAAGGAAGAAGCAAAGAGGCTTATTGACCGACTTCCAGAGGAGGTAAATTGGGATGATATTATTTATGAATTTTATGTTAAGAAGAAACTAGAGGTTGCCTTGAAGGCCGCTTCTTGTGGGAATATTATCTCCCATAAGGAAGTTAAGAAAAGGTTGTTTTAATTGAGTGGACAGAACCAGCTTTTTTGGATTTGGAAGATATCAGAGACTATATCAAGAGAGATTCAGAATATTATGCAATGAGATTTATAGAAAGAATTATTGGTTCAGTGGAGGATTTAGAAAAATTTCCTAAAATGGGAAGAATGGTTCCCGAAGCAAAAGAAAGAAATATCAGAGAAATCTTATTTCAAAATTATCGTATTATGTACCGTATTGAAAAAGAGCGTATTTTGATTCTTGCTGTTATCCATAAAGCAAGAGATTCAACCAGAAAAAGACATAAACTATGGAAGGTTATTTAGTAAATACAAAAAGATGCAGATTTGTATGTGTTTAGCTAGTTTTAAAAAGATGAACAGCCCATCCCATTCCCCTTCACCGAAGGGGTGGCAGACCGTAAGGTCTGACCGGCGTAGTAAGGAGGCAATGTGAAATGAAGAAGCTATTGGCTTTAGTGATTTTGGGGATGGAGTTGGGATTAAGGGCTTATGCTGTAGATTTGTATGTGCCATCTCATTATGCAAAAATCCAGTTGGCAATAGATGTGGCAACAAGTGGCGATAGAATCATTGTTGCGGCTGAAACCTACAATGAGGCGGTTTATATCAAGAATAAAAATATTACCTTAATTGATAGGGAATGTTTATAATAAAAAGGCAAATTTATTTTGTTTTTAAGAGGGGTGATTGATTATGAAACAGGTTGTTGATTTAGAACATATAGAGATAAATCTTCCAAAAGACCTTATCTTACTCTTGGGCTTTACCAAAGCATCCAGAATGGGGCTTGAGGATAGGATAAGGTTGGCGACAGCAATAGACCTATTTACTGCAGGGGTTGTAAGTATGGCAAAAGCAGCAGATATTGCGGGTATGCACAGGTATGATTTTGCTTCTTTGCTGAATAGTCGTGGTATACCTGTGTATGAATATACAGAAAGGGAATACCAGGAAGACCAGGAGGCAATATCTAAATATGATGAGCTTAAATGAAGGTAGTAGCCAACTCAAGTGTTCTCATTGGGCTTTCTATGATAGGAAGATTTGAAGTATTAAAGAGACTGTATGAAGCAATACTTATTCCAGATGCAGTATATCAAGAGATAGTAATTGAAGGAAAGGGACGTTTTGGATGTAATGAGACCTATATAGCAGTTAAAGATGGGTGGATTAAAAGGAAAAAGACAAGGGATTCTATAGCCATCCTTTCTTTATTAGAATATCTCCATAGAGGAGAGGCAGAAGCAATAATTTTAGCAAAAGAACTTTCTGCAGACCTTGTTCTTTTAGACGACCCAAAAGCAAGGGCTATTGCTTCTCATATGGGACTTAAGAAGATAGGAATAATTGGGATATTACAACTTGCCTTAAAACAGAAAATTTTGGCTGATATAAAAGAAGATGTAAATAATTTAATAAAAAAAGGATTTAGGATTAGTAATGGTTTGTATGAGAAAATACAAAAAAGGGATTAAATAAACGAGGAAGAAGATGAAGAAAATTTTGAGTGTGGTAGTTTTGGGGCTAATTTGGGGCTTTGAGGCAAAGGCGGCGGATTTGTATGTTAATCCGGGAGGCTCAATTCAATCTGCAATAGATGCGGCAGGCCCGGGCGATAGGATTATTGTTGCTGCTGGAACCTACAATGAGGCAATTTATATCAATAAATGGATTATTTTGATTGAAATAGAATGATAAAATATATCCTAATTTTAACTAGGAGGTGAGTTTATAATGGGAATTAGAAGCGTTGAAGTAACAAATCCACTAGAAAGAGAATTTCCCCTTATTTTGGAGAAGGGTTTGCCTAAAGCTTTTGTTGTAGATGTAAAGGTTTTCAAATGCTTAAAGACGCTCGTAGATAATCTTCTTGAAAAAGAGCAAGAGCCAGAGGATGTTTTATTAGCAACCTCTAAGGCATTCCAAAGGCTTTTAAATTCTGTTGAAAAAGAAGATAGTAAGCCATCTTCAAATTGGAGAAAAGAGCTTTATGAGATTTGAGATTCGATTTTCAAAACCATTTAAGCGTAGTCTTCACCATCTGGAAAAGAAATATCAGCGCATTCGGTTTGATTTGGAAGGAGCAATTGAGGTGTTGTTAATTTACCCTGATTTAGGAAAAGTAATCCCCAATACACAAGGGGTGCGAAAACTTCGTGTTAAAAGCAGCGATATGGCTAAAGGTAAGCGTGGGGGTTTTCGCTTGTTGTATTTACTTGATAAGGAAAAAAGTTGTATTACTTTGTTATTTGTTTATGATAAGCCAGAAAAGAAGGATATAAGTCCTAAGGAGATTGAAAGAATTATAGAAGAGGCTCTGAAAGAATGATAAAGAAGGTTTTTGGGTTGGTGTTTTGACTTAAAGAAGGGGAAACACCCCGTCTGCTAACGCAGACACCCCTCTAAAAGCTGATTATGTCCCACATTTTTTACTGGACAAATTAAAGTTAATTATAATACAATGGAGGTATGAATGAATGCAGAGATAAAAAGAGAATACAAATAGGCGACTATAAAAAA
>JBFMDZ010000226.1 GCA_040753555.1 bacterium | reverse complement strand
AATTTATTCCCTTCATTTCTAAAAATTAGCCTTCCTGTCAATAGAAAATAACCACAATTTTAAAAAAGAGACCCTAATTTTCCCAAAAATCCTTTCTTTAGCTAAAAAGATATGGGTAAGTTTCAATCAAAAAGAAAATTCTTGACAAGAATTGAATGGATTGTTATCCTTTTCTTAAAGATATTTTAAAGGTTAAAAATTTTTCTTGCAAAATTTTATAAATGATGTTATACTTAAATTACGATGAAAATTTAGAAAATTATAATAATGATAAGGGGAGCTTAAGTCTAACCACCCTAAAAGGTTTTTATATAAGAAAAAAGGCAGGCTAGCTATTTTTATTCAAAAATGATTAGTGGTATAATGTCTTGGAGGGTAAAACTAGAGGTAGAATAGTGAGGAAAGATCTTTATCAAGAGCTATATGATTTGGAAGATAATTATTGGTGGCATGTGGGGAAAAGAGGAATTGTTAGATCCCTAATTATTAAATTGTTAAGTAGAAAAAAGGTTTTAGACTTAAAGGAAGACTTAAAAATTTTGGATGTAGGGTGTGGAGCTGGAAGGTGGTTAGAGGAATTAGAAAAAATTACCAAAGGAGAATCTTGGGGGATTGATAAAGAACCAGAAGCAATCAATTTTTGCAAGGAAAGAGGGCTTAAAAATCTCAAGATTGTTTCAGCTGAAAAGATTCCATTCCCCGATTGTTATTTTGATTTAATTACTTGTTTGGATCTTTTAGAACATATTGATAATGATAAAGAAGCATTAGCCGAGATATGCCGAGTTTTAAAGCCGTGTGGTTTTTTGATTATTTCAGTTCCTGCTTATAAAAGGCTTTTTTCCTATTGGGATGAAATGCTTCATCATAAAAGAAGATATGAAATTGAGGAAATTAAAAACCTATTAGAAAAAAATACTTTTAGGATTTTTAAGTTGACTTACTCTAATTTTTTTATCTTTTTGCCAAGTATTTTTGTGCGTCTCTTAAAATCAAAACAGAAGAAAACCAGAGAGATTTCTGACTTTATGCCAGTACCAAGTTTTGCAAACAAATTTTTGATTTTTTTATATAAAATTGAAGCCTTTTTGTTAACGAAAACAAATTTACCCTTTGGTTTATCAATTTTGGCTATTGTTCAAAAATGAAATTTCCAATTTTAAGGAGGATGATGATGAAAAGAGCAATCTTTAGTGTGGTAATGTTAGGGATTTGGGGAATGAGAACTTATGGGGCAGATTTGTATGTGCCATCGCAATATGCAACCATTCAGGCAGGAATAAATGCGGCAAATGATGGCGATACCGTCTGGGTAGCGGATGGGATATATACCGGCAGCGGGAATAAGGATTTAAGCTGGTCGGGAAAGCATATTACTGTCCGCTCAGAGAATGGCCCAGAGAATTGTATCATTGATTGTGAAAATAGTGGAAGGGGGTTTTATTTGGCTGATGGACAAACTAATAGCGACCTTATTTTAGGACTTACTATCAAAAATGGATATGTTGTTGGAGAAGAACCTGTTGGTTGTGGCGGCGGAATTTTCTGTTATGGTTCTTCCCCATCTGTTACAAACTGTATAATTTCAGGGAATCAAGCTAGTGTGGATGGTGGTGGAATTGCTTGTTATAATTATTCTTCTCCAGATATTACAAACTGCATAATTATAGGAAATCAAGCTTACCGTAATGGTGGAGGGGTCCGTTGTTGTAATTATTCTTCTCCAACCATTAAAAATTGTATTATAAGAGGGAATAGAACTATTTTTTATCCTTATAATAGTTATGGTGGCGGAATTGAATGTAATCATTCTTTTCCATCTATTACAAACTGCATAATTACAGAGAATTTCACTGCTGAGGATGGTGGAGGAATCCGCTGTTATGCTGGATCTTCACCCTCCATTACAAACTGTATAATAGCGTGGAATAATGCTGGCTGGGGTGGTGGAATTTCTTCCCTTGGGTCTTCTCCATCCATTGATTATAATAATCTATGGAGTAATGGTGGAGGAAATTATTATGAATGTTCTGCTGGACTACATGATATTTCAACAGACCCTCAATTTATAGGCAATGGAGACTTCCATCTTCAACCAACCTCCTATTGCATTGATGCAGGCTTAAATACAGCCCTGGGTATTCCAGAAAAAGACAAAGATGGTAATCCAAGAATAATGGATGGAAATGAAGATGGAATAGCAATTGTAGATATGGGCGCTTACGAGTTTCCAGGAGATTTTCTCCAAATAAAACAACTTTTTCCAAGTTCAGGTTATGTTGGATGTATTGTAACAATATCAGGCAATACCTCATCAACAGAAACCACAATTTCTATTGACTTCGGAACACATCTTGCAATTACAAGCACATTTTCTAATGAATATGGAAGCTTCTCAGCAACATTCATTGTAAATACCCAGCCATCCTGTACAAAGGTAATTACTGCAAGTGATGAATATGGAAATTTAGCTACCACTGTGTTTAAACTTACTGGCATCCCTCGCATCAGCCTAGAAAAGCAAGGGCCAGACCAAGCTCTAACCAAATCAACCATTACCTATACCTTAATTTATAAAAACACAGGAAACACAGAGCTTTCCGATGTCTTGCTTATAGATACCCTTCCCAATGGAGGAACAATAACCTTTGGTATTGGAAGCTTAAATATAGAGGAAGAAGGGTCAAGGACGCTTGAGTACTATATAACCGAGCTACCGGCAGAAACAATTACAAACAGAGCAATCATTGAAGGAAGGGCTTCTTCGCCTTGTTCAGAGGGAACAACATCTGCAATTGCTTCTTGTTCAACATATATAATGGGTCCAAGGATAGAGCTAGCAAAACTTGCCCCAATTGAGGTTTTGACCCAATCCACCATCACCTATACCCTAATCTACAAGAACATTGGGACAACCGAGCTTTCTGATGTCTTTCTTATAGATTACCTTCCTAGTGAAGAAGATATATCTTTTGATATTGGAAGCCTAAATCCAGGGGAAGAAGGCTCAATAACGATTGATTATTACATAACAGAACCAGCCTCATCCACTATTAT
>JBFMDZ010000225.1 GCA_040753555.1 bacterium | reverse complement strand
CCAATGAGGTCTTGATAAATATCCTTTCTCCCTCTACCTTAAGTATTTCAATACCCATCCCTTCTATTTCTTCCTGATAGGCAATATCATCCTCTTTGCAGACTAAGCTTACCTTAATTTGCTCTTCTTTGTCTTTATTGATAAGCTCAGCCGAGGTATTTTCGCTAAGCTTTCCCTTGGGAAAGAAAGCCTCTAGATTGCTTAAAAATGCAAACAGGCTTAAGATTAAAAATATTTGCTTCATTGCTTTGCCTCCTCTAAATACGATGGCCAACCTCCATATACGCATTCTCCAGATAGCATTAGAGGTTCTTGCGTATTTATGCCAAAATATTCCGCTAAAAGGTGTCCAAAAGAATTCCCCAGTTGTAATAACTTAAGTCCACATGGATCTCCTTCCCCTAAGTAAAAACTTACAGGTACAATACTAATCTCACGAAATGGTTCAATTTTAAGAACTTCTGGATTATTTATCTTTACTTTCAACGCTATGCACTCAAAAATAAGACCATGCGGCGACCCACCAGCATATTCTACACTATACTCACCATCGAAAACTCGTTCTTTACCTTCTTTGCCTTTATCTACATGGAAAAAACCATTTTTTTCAAAGGTTATCCATATTCCACCTTCTGCCCGCCATGTACCAATTATATAGTCCTTTTTCTCGTTAGTAGTATCTTCTCTTTTTAACTGATAATGAGAACAACCAATAAGAATACTTCCAACAATTATAATCAGTACTAACCCTTTCATTTCTCCTCCTCTTCCTTGAAAATTGGTTTCCATTTATACTTTACTACATCCATACCTTCAGCATGAAATTGAAGGGCATAGATGTTGCCTGAAGGGTCGATAATGTAGCCAGTTCCTAAATGATGAGGTACTACGCTAGGTTGATTATGAAATCTAACCTGTGTAATAAAGTTTCCTTGAGGGTCATATTTGTATACTATTATATCAGAATTGATATAAAGCCCTTCCTTTAATACCAGGGGTTCATTTCTTCTGGCAAGCCCGCTGGCATAGATATTTCCTTTCCTGTCTACAAAATCTACCCTTAATCCAAATTTTAAGTCTTTGTAATCAGGAAAAGAAAGAGTAGGTGTTCCGGTAAGTTTCTGAGAAGTTTGTGTTGCTTTAATACTCGCAAGAATGAAACTTCGCATTACCTTTTTATTTGGAGAATAAGTTTCTATCCTTATTTCTTGTTCCTTTACTATAGATATTTCATCTGGGTCCAGTGCATAATCCGTGGTATAGCGAACCTTATACTCCCTTCCCTTTCCATCAATTAAGGGAAAGTCTTCAAAGCTTGGGATTTCGGCTATCTCTGGAGAACTGGCACGCAGAGATTTAAGTTTTTCCTCATCATACCCAAAGGGGTCATAGTTAATAACGCGAACAAACCTGCCTTGGTTGTCAAATTTAACTACCCCACCAAGTCCTCCAATTACATAGATATTACTTTGATTGTCTATTCTAAAGGATTGTGGATAAAATTCTGGACCCATGTCTTGTGTAACAAAAAGCAATTTTCCACTTTGGTCAAATTTCTTGATTTTACCATTTACACAATCTCCAATATAGATGTTTCCTTCTGAATCTAATAGAGGCTCTCCTAGAGGCCCATCTCCCAATCCCTCTCCCTCTCCTCTGGTGGGGTCCTCTGGAGCAATTCCAATCTGATTGCTTTCTGTTCCATACCCTAAGGTAAAAAGGATTTTAGGGATATAATCCATTTTTTGGCTCTTTTGGCCTTCACAAAACCCCTTGTTTGCCCCGATTATCAACATCGCCAAAATAAATGAAATTATCTTCATTTTACTTAACCTCCTATCTTAATCTTCTAATGGTATAGCCTTGATCAAGATAATCTATTCTAAGACGTTTACTTACTATTCTAACCTTATTACACCTATCAGGTGGTTCATTGGGTGGTTTACCGGTTGCTTCAATTACATCAATCCTATCACGATTGTTAGGGTCTATCCTATACACAGTAACCACATGACCAGAACGATCAGGGGTAGGTGTCCTATTAAGTATATCCCCTGGTTGGAGTTGAGCTTGTGTAATCGCATCAGAGACATTTGGTAAGCCACTTGTTGTCTGTCGCCAGGAACTCCAATTATACCCTGCAAACCTTGCTCCACAGGAAACAAGCCCAGAGCAATCTATGCCATAGCCCTCGTAAGGATTAGGATCCCCAACCCTGTTTCCTGTCCTTCCGCCAAACCAATGCCCGCCCCATTCATAGGGAATACCATTAGATGAGTAGAGGTCGGAATTACCTTCAGGATATTGTAAGTAAGCGGTAAGCCACCTAAGATACTGGGTAGCTCTATCAATATGGCCTTGAGGGGTATTGTTTTGCCTTACACTTATCCTTGTGGCATACTCACCAACTTTAGAGCTAACACTTTGTGTGCCTAATGTAATCTTTGTGCTATATCTTTTTGTCCCAAGAGCAAAGCTTGTTGTTGTCCCCCAACCTGTGATAAGTGTGCTGGTTAAGGTCTCATACCAATAATCGCGATTACTCTGATTGTATGGATTGCCTGTTCTGTGATACCAGACAGTCCAATTAAATGTTGGGGTTTGAAATGGACTTTGCCATTGATAGATTGTAGTGTTTGCTGGCAGAGAAGGAGGATTGGCAAATATACCCATCGCACCATCACTCCCTGCGATATACCAATATCCATCATTGTTTAAGGGAGCATCAGCATAGGTTCTTGTCCCCTGACCATCATTTGCCCATACCAAAGCCTTTATAGTAATCCTATCACTATCGTAGGGATAATGTCTAGTTGGGTCTGTATCATTGTGATAATATATCCCTATCTTATCCAGTAAAATCCTTGGTCCTTCTATTCCCAGGCTATAATTCCCCGACCCACTAGAGCTGTAATTAAATACCTTTATCCAGATGTAGCCACTTCTGGTTAATGTGCATTCATCTGGCCTTCCTCTTCCATAGGTTGACTGGGCAATAAGAGGACCGGCAGAGGATTGGTCTCCAGAGTAAACAAAGAGGTCATAATCAATGTGAGAATCC
>JBFMDZ010000224.1 GCA_040753555.1 bacterium | reverse complement strand
TAGATTAGGTATAGTCTTTAAGTTTTAATCTTTTAGTTTTTAGTTTTGAATTGTGGTTTTTCGCTTTTAGTTTTAAGTTTTTAGTTTTTTCATTCTTAAAATTCTATTTTTTGCTCATAAGTTGAGTATTAATACAATGTTTAATGAAGACAGGGGTTTATTATAGCAATAATGATATAAGGATAGAAGAAAGGGATATACCAAAAATCAATGATGGTGAAATATTGATGAAGACAAGGGCCTGTGGAATATGCGGAACAGACCTTTTGGAATGGTATAGAAAGCCAAAGGCACCAATTATATTAGGACATGAAGCCTGCGGTGAGATTGTAGAAAGCAAATCAAAGGATTATAAACAGGGAATGCGAATATTTGCCTCCCACCATATACCCTGCAATAAATGCTATTATTGCTTGAATGGTCATCATACCTCTTGCGAGATGCTGCAGGTAACAAACTATGACCCTGGTGGATTCTCTGAATACATAAGGCTTTCAAGAATGAATGTAGATTTTGGAATATATCCCTTGTCAGATGATATATCATTTGAGGAGGGAACATTGATTGAACCCCTAGCTTGTGTTATAAGGGCACAAAACCTTGCAAAACTTGAATTTAAAAAAAGCCTCCTTGTTATTGGATGTGGTGTATCGGGGCTTCTTCATATAGCCCTTGCAAAGATGAAGGGGCTATTTGTTGCTGGTATGGATATAAATGAATACAGGCTAAATTTTGCAAAGAAATTTAAAGCAGATACAAAATTTTCTTCTGAAAAAAAATTTGATTGTGTAATTCTATGTTCAGGAAACGCCTCTGCAATAGATAGAGCATTTTCATCTATTGATAGAGGAGGAATTATTGTCTTTTTTGCTGTTCCCTCTCCCTCTGAAAATGTCTATTTTCCCATCACAAATCTCTGGAGGAATGAAATAACAATAATAACATCCTATGGAGCAGCACCAAAGGATTTGCAAGATGCCCTAAAGGTTATTAAAATGATTGGTGTAAAGGAAATGATAACGCATAGATTTCACCTCTCAAAAATTCAGGATGGATTCTCTGTAGTGCAACAACAAGGAGAATCAATAAAGGTGATAATTGCACTATGAGTATGTGTTTAGATAATCTTTAAAGAAAGTAATGGAATTAGTTTTTGGGTATCTACTCACCTTTTGTAAGTAATAAACCATAAATTCCATCTAATAAATCCCAATGCCCAAATCCAAATGTCCAATAAATGTCCAATGACTCAATGTCCAACATCAGATTTTAAGCATTGGTCATTGGGACTTGGGATTTTGTTTGTCATTGGGATTTGGACATTGGACATTTCTAGTTTGTGCTTTGGATTTAGAATTTTTCCCATATTTTTAAATCTTTGTCTTCTCATCTACTTAAAAAACCTGAGTAGTTACGTTTTTGGTATAGACAGGAAAGCTCATTGATAAAAATTTTTCTTGACAAGAATTAAAGGAAAAATTTATAATAATTTAAAATTTAAATAAAGGGAGGTGAGAAAGAATGAAAAGGGTAATAATACTAGCAAGTATTTTAGGGGTAACAAGCTTGTTTGCCCAAGGATTTGAAATGGGCAAAACATATGTAGGACCAATGGTAGGTTATGCATGGGGCACTGGATTTGGTGGAGGCGTTGAATACGGTATAAAAGAAAATATGGGAGTTGGGCTTGATGTTAGTTATACAAGTTTCACTGAGGATTGGTCGGGGCTAGGACTAACAGGATATGAGTGGAAATATACATTATTAGGAGCTCTTGCTTCAGGTTCATACCATTTTTCTCCTGGAAAGGTTTTTGATCCATTCATCAAAGTTGGCGTCGGATACTTCAAGTGGGATGCAAAATTTAAGGATTCTTCGGGAAATGAAACAAATCCTTTGGTAGGGGTATCGGCTGCTTATACTTCTGGCGTAGGGTTCGGTGGACAAGTTGGGGCAAGATACTTCTTTTCTCCAACAATGGCAGGAAAACTAGCTTTGGGATGGCCCTTTTATATTAGTGGGGGCCTGGATTTCGCTTTCTAAAAACGCGAGCAAGAATCCTCTCTTTTATTCTTGTAGGGAAAAAGGAGAGGGTTCTTTGTTTTAATATGGAAATAGAAAAAATTCTTGGAAATTATAAGGAAAGACAAGACCTTATAAAATTGCTTCAGGAGACACAAGATAGCTATGGCTATTTGCCGATTGAGGCATTAAAAATAATTGCCGAAAAGACAAAGATATTTCCCGCTGAGATATTTGGTATAGCAACCTTTTATTCACACTTTAGGTTTATTCCACAAGGAAGGCATCTTATCAAAGCCTGCCATGGAACAGCCTGCCATGTAAGTGGGGCAGAAAAAATAAGCTCTGCTTTAGAAGAAAACCTTAAGATAAAAGAGAAAGAGACAACAAAAGATGGTTTATTCTCGTTAAACAAGGTTGCCTGCCTTGGGTGTTGCAGTCTTTCCCCTTGTATAATGATCGACAAAAAGGTCTATGGAAGGCTTAGGGCAAAGGATGTAGAAAAAATATTGAAAGATTACCGATGAACAAAAAACATAAGATACTTACCTTTCTTCAGGGGATTTTGTGGTCAAAAAACATCAAAAAACTTGATTTAGAAAAAGATAGGGTTTATATTATCCATCAAGTTTTAAGCTATGGCAGCTTAAAACAAATAAAATGGCTATTTAGGGTTTATAAAAAGGGTGAAATTAAGGATGTATTTTTAAAATATCCTAAAAAGGTTTATATTCCTTGTGTTTTTAATTTTGTCAAAAATTTTATTTTAGAATTAAGCAGAAAAAAATTGCATGATGAAAAATATATCAAAGATTTTAAATAAAAATCAGTTAGAAACTTTGGAAATAATAAAAGAATTTAGGAATTTAGGAACATTGGGTGGAGGGACAGGTTTAATGCTTCAGCTTCCTTACAGGTATTCATATGACTTTGATATATTTTTACAAAAAGTAATTTCTAAAAAATTTCTTTATAAGCTAAAACAATATTTCAAGTAACTATTCACCCTATAGGGAAATAAGGAATGTATATGTTTAGATAATGTTAAGGAAAATAATGAAGCCAAAGAATAAAAATCCCAATGTCCAAATCCCAATGACAAATGAAATCCCAATGTCC
>JBFMDZ010000223.1 GCA_040753555.1 bacterium | reverse complement strand
TTACAACATCGGTCTATGGTTCTATGACCCTTCGGGAAGCCTCACCAAGAGAATAGATAATATAAAATCAAGAGGCGCATGTGCCTTTTCTAAAGATGGCAGCCTCTATGTGGCTGTATCTATTTTAGAAAAAAGGGATGAATCATTCAAGGGCAGAAAAAACAGCCTCGTTGTGTTTAACACAAAAGGGGAAGAGCTCTGGAGATACAAGATAGACAATATGGAATATTTTTATAATATCAAAATCTCTGATGATAAAAGGTTCATTGCAGTATGTTCTGAGGGTTCTCCGCAAGAAGAAGGACAGGCTTCATCCTATTATCTTTATATCTTCAACCAAGAAGGGAACCTCCTTGGCACATATAGTGTGGAGTTTAGCTATGAAACAACCGGGATTTTGGGAAGAAGGAAAGATTATCTTTCTTTCTCTCCGGAAGGAGAATATTTAGCCACCACTGATTACCGCAATCTCTATTTCTTTGATACAAATAGAGGAGAGCTTTTGTGGAGCCATTCTTTTGGTTTTCCCTTCTGTATTTATTCTGTAAGCCTCTCATCAGATGCTAAGCTTATCGCGGTAGGCGGTATATATGAAGTTCCTAATTCTAATTATATTATCCGGCCTGACCGATATATCTGGCTGTTTGATAAATCGGGCAATAAGATTATGGAAAAGAATATAGGAAATTCATATATGGGGGATGTCGTTTTAGAGATTAGCCCTGACGGAAAGCAATTGTTTATGATAACAGACGAGAAGATTGTTTTCTTTAATCTAAAATAAACCTTAAGGAGGTGATTATCTAATGAAAGATTTGATTAAAAAGGCAAGCTTGGGTTTATTCCTAACCGGAATGCTCATCATCCCATTATCCCTATGTGCCATACCCTGGCCGGTTAATGTTACCCCAAATGACAAAGAATGCTTTGGTGGCGCATATATGGATTATCGATATGATGGGATAGACCGGATGTTTCACCATGGATGTGATATTGCCTGTGGCCAGGAAATACCAGTTATCTACACATCTTCTAACAATGGGTATATCGCAGGGATATACATTGATCCTCTCAATCCAAAGTTTTGTTGGATTAGCGTCAAGGAAACATCAGATAGTCCCAATGCCTGGTATTATGGCCATACAACGCATTTTAAAAAGCCAGATGGAACCGATTGGAAAAAAGACGATCCCGTCTCCAAAAACGACCGACTGGCTAAGACAGTAGACTTTGGTATAGCAAATGATCATCTGGAGTTTGGAAAGTGGAAGAATACCGTTGATCCTAAGGGTATCCATATAGGCCTGCTTAATCCTTTACAAGTCCTTGATGATTATGAGGATAATCGTGACCCAGTGATAGATGAATGGAAGTTCTATAGCGAAGATACACAAATGTATATGAATAATAAGCAACTTCGTGGAAAGATTGATATTATCGTTAAGGCATCTGACCAGACAAAGTGGTTTTGGGGGGAATGGTTTAAGAATGATGCGGGGATATATAAGATAGGGTATCAGATTCTAAACAAAGACAAGACACAAGCCTTATCTTCTGAGAGGATTTTAATGGAAGCAACGGAAGAACAGCCTCCCAATAACCTGATTGATGTGGTTTACGATATTGGGCTTTCAGGTAATACTGATTTTTACTATATTCTTACCAATACCGATAATGATGGGGTGGTTGAGCCATCTGACCGTAATGAATGTTGGGATACAACAGGCATTTCTGATGGAGAATATGTGATTCGGGTTAAAGCATGGGATGTTTGCGGAAACTGCAAAACAGATGATCTAACCGTGGCGGTGACAAATAGAACCTCAATGAGGATAAGAGCAATCAATAGAGAAGGAAATCCAGTAGGGGGTGCATCCATTGTGGTTAAGGATTGGCGGGGTGAAGTGGTGGGGAGTGGCACTACTGACTCCAATGGCTACTATACAATAGAGCATATTGCTGGTGAAACATATAGCATAGAGGTTTCAAAGGATGGATATACGAGTGTGCAAGATGTTCCTTTTAATGTTAGCTGGAATTATACCAATACATTAGATATAACTATAGAGAGGCTAGGATATATTACAGGCACAGTGAGAAATAGGGCAACAGGAGCGAACATCCAAGGAGCAAAGGTAGATGCTGGCTTAGGATATATTGCCTATACAAATAACCATGGAGCTTATAAATTTTCATTGCCACCAGGAGATTATAATGTTACTGCATCTTGTGTGAATTATACATCTGAGACAAGATATGGAGTAAGGGTAAGGTCAGGGGAGGAAACCCAGCTTAATTTCGAGCTTTCCCCTGTTCCTCTGGCTAAACCAACCAATCTTCAAGCAACCGCCATCTCTGATGACAAGATTATCCTCTCCTGGCAGGATAACTCTAACAATGAGGATGGATTTAAGATAGAAAGAAAGATAATGGGCAATTTATACAGTCAAATAACTACTGTAGCAGAAGATGTTACGACATACCCAAGCAAAGGAAGGAGGTGCAATATTCTGGGATTTAAAAAATAATGCTTTACAAAATGTATCCAATGGATTATACTTTTATAAAATGAAAACAGATGATTTTTCTGTTGTTAAGTCTATGATTATAAAATAGGAGGTAAAGAGATGGAAAGAAGGATTATTGGGATAGTTTTGGGAATGATGGTTGCAGTATCAACCATTTGGGCAGAGGAGCAGAAAGGGAGTTTTACCCTTGAGCCTATTTGGGAGAAGGAATTTGAAGATGGGCTACGCAAGGTCTGTAGTGAGCTAAAGCCAAGTTCTCTGGGAACAGAAACAGAGGGATTGGCTGAGCCCTCTTTTTCTCTTAAGGCAGTTGAGACAGGAAAGGGCGTAATAAAGTTTTTTAATGAAAAGGGAGAGATAATCTCTGAGATGAAGACGCCAGAAAAAACCAGTATGTATCTCTCAGAGAATGGAAGGTATGTTGCTATTCAATCGGTTGATGACCTAAAGAGGTATTATGAGAAAGGAGAAACTATCCTTGAATTGAAGGAGGCTTTAGGAAATACCCTTTACAAGATAAAAAAGGTTCCTGAGTCTTTTGGAATATCTCCCAATGGTAGAGTGGTGGCAACCCGTCCTTCCCTTCCAGGCCATATTTCAGATTACAACATCGGTCTATGGTTCTATGACCCTTCGGGAAGCCTCACCAAGAGAATAGATAATATAAAATCAAGAGGCGCATGTGCCTTTTCTAAAGATGGCAGCCTCTATG
>JBFMDZ010000222.1 GCA_040753555.1 bacterium | reverse complement strand
TTTGATGGTATTTAACAAAAAAATCTACAAAGGAAAAAAGAGGCTATCTTTATTATGATGTGTTTTTGATATAATATATCCTGTTTAGAAGGTAATTCTGGACAAAGGTAGCGAAATATAGGAATTTTAGAATACATTAAGCATTAGCTAAACACGTACGACATGGTAGTTGGTTAAATATGGCTTAAGATTGAAATAAGTATTTTATCTCGTCAGTGTTTGGCAGAACGAATGGAGAATATAGAGCGATTAGAAAAAGAAGTAATTGCTTGGACAGATAAGAGAAATAACATAAGTGGAAAGGTTAATTGGCGATTTACTACCCCTGATGCACGCATTAAATTAAAAAAACTTTATCCATCAATTGAAATGTAGTAGACTACTAGTTGCAATTTATTTTGGATTGTTGTATTATTTAGAAAATGATTTTAAATAATATTGCAAATAAGCTTCATCTTGTCTTTGAAAAATATAAAGATTATATCAAGTTTGCATATCTTTTTGGCTCAGCAGCCAGAGATGATTTAACCCCCTTAAGCGATATAGATGTAGCTGTTTTTCTTTGTAAAGAAGAAAAGGAATTATATTTCAATTTAAAATTTGATATTCACGCTGACATTTGTCGGATTTTGAAAAGACAATGATATAGATGTGGTTATACTTAATATTGCAACCAACCTAATGCTTCTTGAAGAAATAATAAGATATGGAATATTATTGTTTGATGGCGATAAGGATTTAAGAGAAGAATTTGAACATAAAATTTTACACTATGCAATTGAATTTAAGGAGCAAAGGAAGGCTATAGTGGGTGTCTAATGGAACAAATCTACCAAAAGATTGGAAGGATTAAAAAATATCTTGCCTTGATTGAAAAAATTAAAAATGAATGTTTAACCCGATTTACAGCTGACCCAATATACAGGGGTGCATTGCTACATTTATTGGCTGATAGTTGCATATCCCTGGCAGAGCTGGTAATAAAGTATAAGAAATTGAAAATTTCACAATCTTATCATGAAACAATTGATATTTTAGGTGAAAATGGGATATTAAAGCCTACATTTGCTTATAAATTTGCAAGGATTGCAGGTTCTTAATGATGTAAGGATATTTGTAAAACAGATAGGGAAATTAGTAAATGCTAACCAATAGCGAGAAGATAAGATATACAAGGCAGATTTTACTCTTTAAAGAGGAGAATCAGATAAAATTAAAGGGGGCAAAGATTTTTGTCGCAGGTGTTGGTGGTTTGGGTTGCCCTGCATCTATGTATCTCGCTGTCGCAGGTATAGGCAAAATAAAAATAATTGACAAAGACAGGGTTGACCTTTCTAATCTAAATAGGCAGGTTCTTCATTGGGAAAAGGATATAAATAAAGCAAAGGTTTCCTCAGCAATAGAAAAGCTTAAAAGCATTAACCCTGATATTGAAATAGAGGCAATAGATGGTGAGATTACAGAAGAAAATGCCATTTCTCTTATAAATGGTTGTGATGGAATATTTGATGCAATGGACAATTTTGAAACAAGATTTATTTTAAATAAGGTAGCACTTGACCTTAAAATTCCCCTTTTCCATGGTTCAATATATGGCTTGGAAGGAAGGGCAACAACAATTATTCCAGGAAGAACTGTTTGTCTAAATTGTATATTTAGAGAGGCTCCACCAAAGGAAACATTCCCGGTAATCGGCACTACCCCAGGTTTAATCGCTATGATTCAGGCAACAGAGGTAATAAAATATTTCACATCCCTTGGAAAGCTCCTTGAGAATAGGTATTTTATATATAATGGTATAGATATGACCTTTAGGGAGCTAAAGCTTAAGAAAGACCCGGATTGCCTGGTTTGTGGAGTAAAATAATGGAAATACCCAAAGAGCATCTTCAGAGATACCTTGACCTGAAGAGGGATTTTAGAGAAGATAAATGTATCAATCTCCACCCCATCCAAAGGGGTGGTGTGCTATCCGAAGAAGCAAGGAAGGCAATAAATGAATTTGGGGATGGATATTCTACCTGCGATTGGTGTCCTCCAAAGTCTGCAAGGCTGGATATGATTGAGAAGCCACCCATAAAGCAATTTCTGGAGGATTTGACTATATTTCTTGGAATGGATGTTGCCCGTGTGGTTACCCGTTGCAGGGAGGCAAAATGGATTGCATTTTCTGCTTTGGCAAAGCCTGGTGATTATGTCGTCTTGGATAGCCTTGCCCATTATTCTAGCTATGTAGCAGCAGAGGTTGCAGGTTTGAGGGTAAAAGAGGTTCCTCATAGCGGTTATCCTGAGTTCAAATTGGATTTGGATAGCTATAAAACTAAAATTGAGGAGGTAAAAAATGAAACAGGAAAATTGCCTGCTGTTGTATTGTTAACCCATACAGATTATCTCTATGGCAACCTGAATGACCCTGGTATTGTAGCAGAAATCTCTCGTGAATATGGCATTCCTTTTCTTTTAAATGCCGCATATACAGCTGGAATAATGCCAATAAATGGTAAGCAGATGGGTGTAGATATTATTGTAAGTAGTGGACATAAGAGCTGGGCAGCGAGCGCACCTACAGGCATTTTGGCAATGAAGCAAGGGGTTTCTGAAAAGATTCTTAGCCGTTCAGAAATAGTTGGGGATTGGTCAGGTAGAAAGTTTTCTGCCAAAGAGCGTTATCTACTTGGCTGCACAGTTATGGGAGCACCATTTTTAAGCCTAATAGCATCCTTTCCTTATGTTGTAGAGAGAGTAAAGCTGTGGGATAAAGAGATAGAAAATGTCTGCTACCTTGTTAGTGAATTAGAAAAGATAGAGGGGATAAAACAGATTGGGACAAGACCAAAAGAGCATACATTAACCCATATAGAATCATCAGGATTTGATGGTGTAGCGAAAAGGCATAAAAAGCGTGGTTATTTCCTCTATGAAGAGCTGAAAAAGCGAGGGATTGTAGGTATCCAGCCAGGTATGACTAAGCATTTTAAACTCAATACCTACGGTTTATCAAAAGAAAAAATACAATATGTAGCCCAGGCTTTTAAAGAAATAGCCAAAGATAATGGATTAAATGTGGTTTGAAAATAAATTCCTATATTTCGCTACCTTTATCCAGAATTACCTCTAAACAGGATATATTATATCAAAAACACATCACAAAAAGATAGCCTTTTTTTCCTTTGTAGATTTTTTTGTTAAATACCATCAAAACATTCCATTGTAGGGCTTTAAAGAGATAAAGATTCTAATCTAGTTTCTTAAATTTTGCCAAAGGCATA
>JBFMDZ010000221.1 GCA_040753555.1 bacterium | reverse complement strand
GGGCTTCAACGGCTTGATGATCTAACCGCTATGTGGAAGATTTTTATGGAACTTATCCCCCATTCATTATCTCCCTGATTTGTCCAGTAAAAGATGTGGGTAAAGATAAGCTCTAAAAGAGGGGAATAGGAGGTAAGTGAAATGAAAAGACAAATCTTTGCGTCTTTAGTAGTTTTAGGGTTTTTGGCTTTTAAGCCAATTTGGGCAGAGACTTATGTTTATGGGACAATTACAGGTGATACAACCTGGAATTTGGCAGGAAGCCCATATATTGCAACCGATACGGTATATGTCGCCAATGGGGTCAAATTAACCATTGAGCCAGGTGTAACCGTAAGGTTTGCCACAGAGACATCTTTAATTTGCTACGGCACATTGAATGCAATAGGCACACCCCTTGGCACGATTACATTTACTTCCAGCCAAACTACTCCTCTTGCTGGAGACTGGAAGGGAATCAAGCTCTCTGGAAGCGGAACAGATGGGAGTCAGATTAGCTATTGCAATATTGGATATGCAAAACAGGCAGTTTATTTGGAAAATGTATCTGAGATTGTGATTATGAATAATTTTATTCACGATAATAAAGGAAAAAACAGTAATTTTCTAAACGGAACAGGAGAAATTGGAGTGGGAGTTTATCTTTCACATTCAATAAGTAGTATTATATCAAACAATGTAATTTTAAATAATATGGGAGGAAAAGGAGGACCCGGTTATGATTGGGTTCAGGGTGGCTCTGGTGGAATTGGCTGTGGAATATACCTTTCTTCTTCAAGAAATACTACAATTTCACAAAATATAATTTCTCAAACTCGAGGGGGAGAAGGAGGGGAGAGTATTTACGGTCAATGGGGTCACCTTGGTGGCTCTGGTGGAATTGGCTGTGGAATATACCTTTCTTCTTCAACAAACACTACAATTTCACAAAATATAATTTTTCAAACTCAAGGAGGAGATGGGGGATGGGGTGGTTCTTGGAACTCAGGTGGCTTTGGTGGAATTGGCTGTGGAATATACCTTTCTTCTTCAACAAACACTACAATTTCACAAAATATAATTTCTCAAACTCAAGGAGGAGAAGGAAAACAGGGTAGTGGTTTTGGTTCAGGTGGCTCTGGTGGAATTGGCTGTGGAATATACCTTTCTTCTTCAACAAACACTACAATTTCACAAAATATAATTTTTCAAACTCAAGGAGGAGAAGGAGGAAAGGGAGGAGGGGATAGAAACTACCCAGCCTCAGGTGGCTCTGGTGGAATTGGCTGTGGAATATACCTTTCTTCTTCAAGAAATACTACAATTTCACAAAATACAATATCATCAAACATAGGCGGTCAAGGAGGAGCAAGTAACTCTGGTTCAGGTGGCTCTGGTGGAATTGGTACAGGTATTTATCTTTCAAATTCAACCAACAATACAATCTTACAAAATACAATTTCAAATAACACAGGAGGAAATAGAGGAAGTCCTGGACCTTGGGGAGGATATGGTAGCTATGGCCAAGGTTATGGAATATATTCTATTTCAAACTCTAGTTCTGAAATCCATTGTAATAATCTTTCAGGCAACAAAAACGGCGACTTAACTAAAGGCTATGGTGTCTATCATGATGGAAGCTCAGGAACAATCTCTGCAACCTACAATTGGTGGGGTGCAAATTCTGGACCAGAGCATCCTATAACAAATCCATCAGGACAAGGGGATAAGGTAAGTGATTGGGTTGATTATTGGCCTTGGACAGCAATTACTTTGGTTAATCCAAATTCAGGTCCAATTGGAACAATAGTTACAATTGAAGGACAAGGGTTTACCACCCAAACCCAAGTTTTTATAGACTTTGGCACACATCCAACCATAGCTGCAAGAGAATCAAGTATAACTGGCACATTTTCCATAACCTTTATGGTGGATACTCAACCTGTTTGCACAAAGGTTATTACTGCTAGAAATGAATATGGAAAGAGTGCTACTACGCTTTTTAAACTTATGAGTGGGATTCTGGGAGTTTCATTAAGCAAAGAAGGTCCATCTTTTGCCCTGTCTCAATCAACCATAACCTATACCCTTTATTATAAAAATACAGGAACAACAGTCCTTTCTGATGTTTTTCTTAAAGACCACTTACCCAATGGAGCTATCCAAACCTTTAACCTGGGATTGCTAAATCCTAATCAAGAAGGCTCAAAAACCATCAAATATTTCATTCAAGAACAGGGTTCATCCACTATTACAAACTATGCAACCATTACAGGCACATTAGAGGTAAGTTGTGCCGAAGGAGTAGTTACAGCTTATTCTTCCTGCTCAACCCATGTTACTTTCATTCCTGAGATTACAAATCTTACGCCTACATCTGGCCCGATTGGCACAATAATTACCATTCAAGGCCAAAACTTTGCCACAAGTTCTTCTGTTTCTATTGATTTTGGCACCCATCGGACAATCACCACAACCCTTTCAGACGAACATGGCTCATTCTCAACCACCTTCATCGTAGACACCCAGCCATCCTGCACAAAGATTATAACCGCAAGAGACTCTTATGGAAATTATGCAATAACAACCTTTAAGATCCAAGGTGCATTTATTACAAAGCTCTTACCAACCTCATGCTCTGTTGGAAGCATAATAACAATAGAGGGAGTAGGTTTTGCTGGTTCATCTTTAAGCATAGATTTTGGAACAATGCCAACCATAACAACAGCCTATTCATCAACCAATGGCACCTTCTCTATAACCTTTGTGGTCAACACCCAACCCCCTTGCACAAAGATTATTACTGTATCTGACTTCAAGGAAACAGCAACTACAATATTCTTCCTCATTCCAAGCCCAAGGATTACCTTGCTTACCCCTCAATCAGGCCCTACTGGAACAATTGTAACCATAGCAGGCTCTGGCTTTGGACCAAATACACCTATAACCATTGCCTTTGGAACAAATCCAAATATCACAAATACCCTCTCATCGGCGATTGGTTCTTTCTTAGCCACATTTATTGTAGATACGCAGCCTCTCTGCACAAAGGTAATCACCGCCTCAGGGGATTCCTGCATTGGAGAAATCTTTGTTACAACAACATTTAAGCTTATAGGCATCCCAGGTATATCCTTAGAAAAATCTGGTCCAGAACAAGCCCTAACCCTATCCACCCTAACCTATACCCTTCTTTACCAAAACACAGGACAAACAGAGCTTAATGATGGGGTTATTGAGGATACCCTGCCTGATGGCACAACAAAGAGCTTTCTCCTTCCCTGCCTAGCCC
>JBFMDZ010000220.1 GCA_040753555.1 bacterium | reverse complement strand
GAGCTGCAAATATCCCTGCCAGGTATGTCTATGGAACAATAGAGCTTCCCATAGAAAAAGCAATGAACTGGGTTGGGGTAAAAGACCCATACACAGCAGCCCAAATCTTTGCCTCTGGTGGCATCCCCTCAAAAGCTATCACCTTTGGTGGAAAGATCGTGGCTATTCAGATGGAGCATGTTTGGACAGAGATTTATATCCCATATATGCCAGATGAAGGCGTTACATCGAGAGGTCAAAAGATATGGATTCCTGTCGATCCCAGTTTTAAGCAATATGAAGACAAAGAAGCGGTTGACCTTGCTTCTGCCATAGGGTTTGATGGACAAGCCTTCTATAATGAGGTAAAGGCTCAATCTACAACAAACCCTGATGGCTCGGTGGTGGTAAATGAAGGGCTGATCAAACAAAAGATGGAGGAAAATTTAGCGAAATTAAGCAATTATCTGGATGCTAATTTCCCAGGAACACCTACCCTCTTTGATGTCTTAGGATACAGAAAGATAATTAAACAAGAGTTTGGCCTTCTTCTAGGTTCACTTCCTTACAAACCCATTTCTGTTCTTAATAGATATTCTGAAATATCCGATAACTTAAGGCATAAGGTAAGCTTCACCATAGAAGGGGCAAGCTATATTGCCTCCCTTCCTGAATTGGCAAGCAAGAGGATAACTGTATCATACATTGGTGCAAGCGAGGAAGATAGAAACTTTCTCAAAAACTATAGTAGCATAGAAGATGTCCCAGCTTACCTTGTCCAAATGAAGCCTTTGTTTATGGTAGATGGCAAGGTAAAGTTTGAAGGCTCTAGCATAATGCTTGGCGAAAAGCAATCATTCACGATGGGATTTACCTCACCCAATGGCCCATCCGAGCAAATAACCAATGACCTTACTGCAGGGGCTTACTATGCTGTGGGAATAGACCTCCAGAAAATTCCAAGAGAGCTTATCGCAAAACTCCACGCAAACCTTCAGGCAATTGTTGATATGATCAATGCCGGCGAAGGCTTACTTTTGCCTGACGATCTCCTTGGTGAGCTCCTCTGGGGTATAGCCCAAACCTATTGGTGTGAGCTTGATGCTACAAACAAGGTGGTTGCTAGAATGCTTGGCATATCCTCGATTAGATACCCCTCAGAGGGAATGGTCTTTACCAATCTTTCCACCTCCTATGTTTTTGGAATACCCGAGAAAGTGAACCTAGAAGGATTAAGCATTGATATTGATAGAGACCTTGAAAGCCCATTTGCTAAAGATGGTAATTTAAACAAAAGAACAACCTATGTCATTCAATCAGGGATGAATGGTTCAATGTTAGAGCATAGCATCTTTGAACAGATGCTTAAGATAGAATCTGTTTCGGCTGTAAAAATAATGCAGATTGCAAATTCTCAAGGAATACCTGTTTATCAGCTTACCAAAGATAATATCTCCCAAGTTTTACCTATTCTTCAGGTTTCATCAGATGTAAAATCTGATCTACAAGATTCTATAAATGCCGGGAAGGTTGTAACCATACCCAGGTCTAATATCACCTATAATGGATGGAATGGCATAGGATACATCATCCTTGACCCAGATACAGGAGCAGGGGCATATATGATTTCGGGAGGGCTGGCTGGTGGAGGGACAACGAATGATGCAAATTGGAAATTAATGGAATGGTTTTTTGAAACAATGTTAGTCATAGCCCTAATGCTTGCACCATACGAAGAAATACCTCCAGACTTTCGTTTAATATATGGTGCAAGAATCATTAGCATTCTTCTTCCAATTATTTCTGCAATAGATGTTATTAACAAACTTCCAGAAAAAGAACTTTCTGAGGATGCGAAGAAAATGATTACTTGGTTTGTTATTGGTGTTGCAGTATTTTCTGAAGGGCTTATTGTAGGGAGTTGGTTTTTAGGACCTCATTGGGTAGCAATATCATTTTTAATCTCAATGTCTATGAGCTTTGTTATCTCATTTGTTATTCCATATATAATTGATTTTGGGATAAGACATAAAAACTATTTGCAATGGGATATATGGTGGTAAGAGAAATAATAGGCGGAATATTACTTTTAATAGGAATAAGTATGGGATTTGTTATAAGTTTCCATGTAATAAAAATGGATAAAGGTGAATTAGAACCCTTGGGATTTGCTAAAGGTATTTTATTAGCATCTATTTTTATAGCAACAACAATTATGGGAGCAAGGATGCTAGGATTCTTGTGGATAATTGCAGTTTTAATTGTTCCTCTATTTACTTTAGTGGGTGCAATGTTTTTAGTAGGTTTATATGAATTTTTTATAACTCCTATGAGTAAAATAGGAAAAATACTTACTATATTTTTTTGGATATTTATAGTAATAAGCGTGATTATAATAGTTTTATGTGACTTTGCCAAGATTCCAGATGAAATGAAATTTATAATGGAGCATTAGATTAAGGAGGACAAAAATGAATAAATGGAAATGTTTGATTGTGGCAATATTGCTTCTGGCAAATCAGGCGATTAGTCAGACAGCAATTGAGCGGGGAGTAGAATGGCTTATAGCCGCCCAAAACCCAAATGGCTCTTGGGGAACAGAAACAGAATATCCAAATCTTGTCTTCAGGGATACCTGCATTGTAGCAGATGCTTTATGCTATCTTGCTCTCTCTGGAAGCCCCACCACATTAAATGCCATTAGCTGGATTAGCACCCAACCTGCAACCTTTACCCGTAATCTATCTCGCAAGATAATCCCATTAGCCAATTTTGGAACAGACACTAGCGAGCTAATCAACCTTCTGGTTTCTTACCAAAACGATGATGGTGGATGGAGTGGATATGATTTCAAAGGTGGAGAATCTTTTGTCCTAGACACCCTCCTTTCCCTCAATGCCCTTAAATCTGCCAATTATACCAATAATTCTGTAATTGAACCTGCTTTATTATGGCTTCTTGCCAATCAGAATACCGATGGAGGATTTGGATTACAGGAAAGCAATGTTTATCTTACCTCCCTTGCCATTCTTACCCTAAACCAATACAGAAAAGACTATTACCTTGAAGAACCAATCAATAAGGCATCAGATTGGCTGATAACCCAAACCCCAGAAACCCTGTGGGAAAAGGCCCTGATGTACCAAGCAACCAGAGATAAGGATTTGCTGGAAGATATCCTTCAAAACCAAAGAGAGAATGGAAGCTGGGACAATGACCCATTTACCACAGCCCTTTGTTTAAGGGCAATCAAGGATGCAGCCCCTGACCTTATTGTTTCAGAAATCCTCTTTGACCCCCAGGTTCCCTTAGAGGGAGAAACCACAACCATTA
>JBFMDZ010000219.1 GCA_040753555.1 bacterium | reverse complement strand
ACATTTCAGCTGACAACCAAAACCTTGCCTTAATGAACTTAAGGATTGAATATGACAAAACAAAGCTAAGCTTAACAAACGAAAAAGATGAATTCTTTATGGGAACAATTGGTAAAACCCTTATCTTCAAGGCAATCTCAGAAGAGCTTGATACAACCATAAAGATTATTCCAATCTCAGCCAGGAATATGGCAAATAGAGAAATGCAAGCCCAAGAAATCTCAATAACCATAAATACCCAAGCTTCCCAAATCTCAGAGCTCCTTAACTCATACCCCAATCCAGCAAAGGATGCTTGCTATATCCCATTCAAGCTATCAAAAGACTCCAATGTCTCCCTTGAAATCTACAACATCCTTGGACAGAAGGTAAGAACAATAGAAGCAGGAAATAAACCTAAAGGCTCCTATACCCAAAAAGATAGGGCAATCTTCTTTGACCTAAAGAATGATAATGGCCAACCCATCTCTAAAGGCTTATACTTCTACAAGCTTCGGGCAGATGATTTCTCTGCCATAAAATCAATGGTGGTAAAATGAAAAAAGTGGATTTCAGAATGGAGAATGCAAAACTTAAGCTGAAATGAAAAAGATAGTGTCTCTAGTTTTGGGGATGGTAATAGGATTTAGCATAGTTTCCTTAGTGCTTCAAGGAAGGGAAAGAGGGATAGTAAAGGATGAGGAGACAAGGGCAAAAGAGGAGTTTGAGAGGGCAAGGGAGGGGTGTAAAAAGGAGAGAGAAAGTATTTATAGGAAATCTAAAGGGAGGTGGTTGAAGGCTAAAATATTCCCTATTTTTTATATGAAATATATAAGTAACCTAGATTTGATAGAGAAGATGTATTATCTTATGGTCAAGACAGCGGAAAAATACGAAGCAATTGCCAATACCTATCCAAAGACAGAAATTGTTGACAAATGTCTGCTTGAGGCGATAATATTATTAGAAAAGGCTAAAATATATGCGTATCACCTTGGTTGGCATTGGGAAGGGCATAATAAATTTGCGTTATATAATAGGATAGATGGTGATGTTACAAGATGTATTGATTGGCTAATTGAGAATTCTTCAAGAAATGAGGTAGTTGAATTTGCAAAGATAAAGAGGGAAGATATAAGGTTTAGGGAAAAAGAAAGAAAAAGAGACTTTCCTAGAGATGAAAAAGGGGGAGTGGATTATAAGAAAGCTAGGAAAGTGGCTATAGAATGGATGATTGAAAAAATAACCACAGGAGATGAGTTGATTAAAAGCTACGAAGCCTTAGTTAATCAATATCCCAATAGTGAGATTGCTGATGATTGCCTATATGAGATTATAAAGATAATCGGTGGGAATTTTTATTATCACTACAATTTAGAAAAAGCTAGACAAAGGTCATTGAAATATGTAAACTTGTTATATCAAATAGCCCCTGAAAGTGAATGGGGCGAAGATTCCCATTTTATAGGAGGGGCTTTTGTTGAGTTAGTTAGAAGGTATCCCAAAACAAGATTTTTTTATCACTCTTTGATTGGAATTATGTCATCAAAGGCTTTCTTAGTTAAGGATACTCTATGGGGATATAAAAGATTTATGGACAAAAAGATAGATATTAAAGATAAACTGCCTTTTGAATGTGATACTCTTATTGATAATTCTCCTCCCGGGGGAGGGGGAGGAGCCTCCTTTTGGATTCATCCTTCAAAAGAAGATATAGACCAAAGATTTTCATTCTTAAAAGGGATGCAAAGTAGCCTTTTAGCTTATCTTTCCAATTCCTTTGCCAAGTTCTTAGAGGAATATGCAAAGGAAAACAATTGCTTTCCTAAGAGAAAAGTCTCTCAGGGAAATGAATTATATCTCATCCTTAAGCCCTATATTGATAAAGAAACAAGGGGGGAAAAGGATTTTAATCCATTTTATGAGGAATATGGCTTAAAATTAAATTCCTATGAAAGTAATGGACAAAGCTTTAAACTTAGCTTAGAATTATTAGACTTAAAACAAGAAATCCAAGGTAGATTAGAAGAAACAAGGGATTTTGATTTTTGTTTTAAAAAAGCATATTGGGCAGGTGATTATATGGATTATAGGTATAATCTAAGCTTGGAAGAGCTAAAAAAGGAGGTTGATGAAAAATGAAAAAATGGGTTGTATTGGGGATTATTTTAGGGATAAATGCAGAGGCTTCTTATCACAAAGAGCCTCCCAATTATGAGGATTTTAAGCCAATCCTTTGGTATGAGCAAGACCATGGGGAGTTTCCCATAGACTACTATTATGATGACAATAATGTAGAAAATAATCGGGAACACTATGTTACAGATCCTGATAATGATATTGGCTCAAGGATAGAAAACAATCAAGACCCAAAGCTATACCTTTATGGAGGAAAGGATAATGGCTATAAGGTTAAGCTTCTTTGTAAAGACAAGGATGGAGACCCCTTCTGGGTATTGCAATACCATTACTATATGCCAAGGAATACATATTATAGATTTGGAGGGCCTAGAATCCAAACTCATGAGCATGACTGGGAATGGGTAGATGTTATTGTCCTTGAAGATAGGGATGGATATAGCCCTTTGCTTGCCTCATCAGGTAGCCATCAAGGAACAACCAATACAGAAAGCTTTATCCAGCGTAAATATGGTGGGTATTTAGGAAGATACATTGGATTTACCCAAAATGGAAGATTTGGCTTACTAGGCACAGAAGACAAAAGAGCAATCTTCTATGTCGGAAATGATGGAAATGCAATGTATGGAACAAGGTGGAAGCTTAACAAAATTGAGCCAAAGAGAAAGATGAGGTTCGGTATAGATATTATTGGTAGAGATAGCATTGATGTGCTGGGTGATTCTATCAGGGATTTTGGGAATATCCGTGTGGAATCTTCACCTCCAGAAGATCAATTTCCAAGGGTGTTTTATGGAGGAGACCCGGCAAATTCTTGGCTAACCCGTTGGTATTTATATTCAGGGGATGAAATAAAAGATAGAGAGGAGATATACGCCCCCTGGGCAAGGGGAGAAACCCACTGGAATAATCCATTTCCTCTCACCAATATTGATGTTCCCGACACCATCCCTCCGGTGGTAAGAAAACTAACCATAAGACAGAATAAAAAAGTCAAATACCAGGCAGAATGGATTGAGGAAAGGGAGGAGATTGGACCAAACAAGGTAGAGGTAGTTAAGGCAAGAAGCTTTAATCTTATAAAAAATATTCCTGTAAGCTCTAAATATCCCCTTGAGCTTGAGCTTGAATTTGGGGAAGACCTTAAAGACAAAGGAACAATAGCTGTCTTCTTTGGAAAGAACTATCCCTTTGACAGAAAAGAGATTGAAGGTAAAATAGAAAATAATATTTGGA
>JBFMDZ010000218.1 GCA_040753555.1 bacterium | reverse complement strand
ACCTCCAAAATATTTAGGGACGCCTTAAGTTTTTTTTAACAATAATCCATTTTATCTTATTGTTTATATAGATTTGTAAAAAGTTGGGGAAGTTCTGTCATCCTGCAATGCTTGAGCAGCAGCAATTCGATCTTCTTCAGTATTACACTCTTGCTTTGACCATGCCTTTACTATTTCTTTCCACCCGTCAACAGCACGCTTCTTGATACGATAGCTTTCAATTGCACCGGAGGTCTCTGATCGCTCCCCACAGAAGTTATTTAACCATTCTTTGGCTTCTCTGGGAATTTGGTTTATTTTTTTAGCGTCTTCTTCAAACTTTCTGCGTTCAACCTCTGCCCGCTTTATCCATGTATGCACCAGAGATACCCTTCTGGCAGCATGGTCAAGTATCACGGCGAATTCTTTGTGCCTTGCTGGTCCGTTATCTTGCAGATAAGTAAATCCGCAGGCTTTTTCTACATCCTTCAAAACTTTATTCGCATAATCACGCTTACCCTTTGTTTTTTCTTTATATCTACATTTCCTTTCATCATCTTCAGCTTTTTCCTTCAAGGTTACGAGAAAATTTTGATCACCGATTTTATTCTCCAGGAAGGTTCGCGTACCGCTTTTATAGCCGGGACCGCTGATTAAAGCTAATACCCCTTTAATATCCTTTGATGGAGGATTAAACTCCGTCAATGCATTTACAAGATCATTTACAAGATCAGATTTAAATGAGGCATTACCAGCCCATTCTGCAATCTTTTTATAAACATCTGCCATCCTGCTAAAATCAGCACCCTTGCCTGTGCCAAACCGACTACTTAACCACTGCCCGGCTTTCTGAATAAGATCTTTGGCTCCTTCTTCCTGTGCCTCTTTGTTGTCTTGGCTATCTTCTGTTGCTTTAAGAGATTTCAAATATGACTCTTTGCTCCCGAAAAATGGCTCAAGTATATCCCAGACTTCATCACGGTTTAGCGAATTGCCAATAGCTTCATCAAACGCCTTGCTTCTATTAACCCAGACGGCATCGTCGCGGATAGAGGCAGAGAGCGAGGGAGAACAATCTTCTACCCATTGGCTGATTTCAGCATCCAAAACTCCACGGCTCTTTAGAATCTCTTTAAGAGCATCTTCGGGTTTCTTCACAATATGGTTGTTAGGTGCGCCTTCCTTAGACTCCACTGAAAGCCATGAGAGGGCAAGGAGTATGCGTCTATCCCGCTTCTCTTCATCATTCAGATCCCGCTCTGAACTTTTCATTTTGACCTTCATCTCAACGAGCTTGTGATCAATCCCTCCCCTCATAGTTAGGAGCCAGTCTCGAATGCCTTTGTCCCTTTGTTGACAGCCTCATGGGTCTGCCAAAGACATTCTCTCCAGGATTTTTCCTCCTTCGTCGCTCCATGTAAGCGAAGTGTGTAAGCGCGTTGGGGTTGGGTTGGTGAAATTTTAGCCATAACCTGCATCCTCAAGCGAATGTAATACCTATTATTCGTTCATATTATATATCCCCTTGATGAAAATGGCAAGGGTTTATATAATTTGCTTATGGATTATCAAGATGCTGGTGTTGATATTGAAAAGGGAAATATTTTTGTAGAGAATATAAGGAAAAAGATTAAATTTCAAAAGGGTGTAATGGGAGGGATTGGTCATTTTTCTGGCTTTTTTAAGCAAGATTTTTCATTATATAAAGAGCCAATCCTTGTTTCTTCCTGTGATGGTGTGGGAACAAAGGTAAAGATTGCTCAAAGGTTAAACAATCATTACTCCATTGGCATTGACCTTGTTGCTATGTGTGTTAATGATATTATTGCAGCAGGCGGTGTTCCCCTATTTTTCCTTGATTACCTTGCATTTGGAAGGCTTGATTTAGAAATAGCAAATAAAATTATAGATGGAATCATTGAGGGATGCAACGAGGCAGAATGTAGCCTTCTAGGTGGTGAGACAGCAGAGATGCCAGATGTTTATGAAAAAGGGGAATACGATTGTGCTGGTTTTTGTGTTGGTATTGTTGAGAAAGAAAAAATAATTACAGGAGAAAAGATAAAGAAAGGAGATATAATTATTGGCATTCCCTCATCAGGCTTACATTCAAATGGCTTTTCATTGGTAAGAAAAATTATTAAAGAGCCATATCCAGAGGAGCTACTTATTCCAACAAAAATCTATGTAAAGGATTTCCTTAAGGTAGCTGATTTTTCTATAAATGGCATTTCCCATATCACAGGAGGCGGTCTTATTGAGAACATAAAGAGGCTTCTTCCAAGTGGAACAAGGGCTATAATTGAGAAAAAAAGCCTGAATACACAAGAGATATTCTTGAAAATTCAAAAAGATGGAAATATTCCCGAAATGGAGATGTTTAAAACATTTAATATGGGAATTGGTCTTTGTCTTATTGCGGACAAAGATGATGTAGAGAAAATCCTTTCAAGTATTCCATCTTATATAATTGGAAGGATAGAAGATGGAGAAAAAGGGATTGCAATTGTCTAAACCGAATGAATTTTCTGCATCAGAAGACACAATATCTAAAATTAAGTATGTGTTTAGTTCCTCTATAGTGTATATACCAACTTTTGGTTAAGGTCATATCCTTTTTGCTTCCAAGTAGTCAATACTTAAGGTAATCACTTCATAGATTCTTGTTCCTTTTTCATTCCTTAAGGTTCCTATTATCTTACGAATTACTACATGTTCCCTTAATCCCCTTTCTGCTCTATTATTTGGTTGGTTCTACCTCTAGATGAAGAACAAAAGCAAAGAGATATTTTAAGGCTTTTTGTAGCTTCTTGGTAAATTTCTGAAGAATAGAGGTTTTATATTCTTTCATAATCCAATACCTTAACTCTGAATGCTATTTTTTTTCTAAACTGGAACTTACCCATAAGTTTGTAGAAACAAATCCTGCTTAGGTTTTTAACACTTTATTTTATTCAAAAAGAGAAAAACTAAAATTTTATCTTTAAAAAAAGTAACTATTCACCCTATAGGGAAATAAGGAATGTATATGTTTAGATAATGTTAAGGAAAATAATGAAGCCAAAGAATAAAAATCCCAATGTCCAAATCCCAATGACAAATGAAATCCCAATGTCCAAATCCCAATAATTTGAAATGATATTGGACATTGGAAATTGGACATTTTTTTGACATTTGAACTTGGGATTTGGGATTTATTATAGAATGGATGAATTTTAAAACAGCCAAACATATAAAATACGATATACTGAATAGTTACCAAAAGAATAAAAAAAAGCTTTTTATCCTGAATAAAAAGTTTTGGCTAAGCAAGTTCATTTGTTCAAAATGCTCGTAATATTGGTAGCCAGTTACAAAATAGCCCTTATGATACACCTTATTATAAA
>JBFMDZ010000217.1 GCA_040753555.1 bacterium | reverse complement strand
TTGTTTTGAATTTTCAATTTTAGTCATTTGAATTTGTTTTAAGATTTCGAATTTCGGATTTCATTTGTTCCATTAAAGCTAAACACATACAATTATTTTGTTGTCAAAAAACACTCAGTTGGCTAAAGTGTTACCTTAATAAAGAGGATTATTATTCTATAGTAAATCCGTGTAAATCTGTGGCTTATAAAAAACTAATAGTGTGATAGAAAGACAATAGATTCATTTTCGTGCAAAACTTAGGTATCAAAACCTGTTGATCTTGTAGATAAGTCTAAGAAATCATTATTTAATGAGCTTGTGGAAGAAACAGGAGTAAGAATTTATGGGTAATCTATCTAAAGAAATCCTTGCAGAAAAAGAGAAAGAAAGAGGACAATATTCAAAAATAGGGGTTCGTGAGTTGCGAAAACATTTTGCAACCCTTTTATTATCAATATGTTACATTTTAATTTGCTCAAGTTGGGCTAATTTTTTTGTTGTTTCTATAATCAAGCAGCTAATATTTTCTCCTGTTTTTGCTGATATTGGAATAATATTGGGAATTATTTCTTTTATTTTTATAAAATTTTCTTGTGCCTCTTTGGTGTCTATCTTATTTAAGACAACAATCTGGGGCTTTTTTAAAATGCTTTCATCATAAAGGGCAATTTCATTATTCAATTCGGAAAATCTTTGTAGGGAAGAATCACATCCATCCAATAGGTGAATAAGAATCCTTGTTCTCTCAAGGTGTCTTAAAAACCTATTCCCTAATCCCTTTCCCTTATGGGCATCCTTTATAATCCCTGGAATATCAGCAACAGTAAAGGAGAAAAATTCTTCACCATATACTACACCAAGGTTTGGAACAATGGTTGTAAATGGATATGGTGCAATCTTTGGATGAGAGGATGATATACGAGAAATAAGGGTTGATTTTCCTGAGTTTGGAAAGCCTATAATTCCAACATCTGCCAAAAGGATAAGCTTTAGAATTATCTCCTTTATCTCACCCTTTTCTCCACAAAGGCCAAAATCTATCCTTTTTAGGCTTGCATTTCCCTTTCCACCCCTTCCTCCCTTTGCTACTACAAATTCTTCTTTTTCTTTTATAAGATCACAGATTTTCTCTTTCTCAATAAATACCTGTGTTCCTATTGGAATTGGGATTATGCAGGGTTTACCGTCCTTTCCATGCTTCTTTTTTCCCTTTCCATGTCCACCCCTTGTTCCCTTGTAATGCCTTTTCTTTGAAAGATGAAGGAGGGTGTTATAATGTGGGCTTGTCAGGAGGATTACATCTCCACCCTTTCCTCCGTCGCCGCCATCTGGACCACCAAAGGGAACATATTTTTCCCTTCTTGTGCTTACACATCCATTCCCGCCAGAGCCTGCCTCAACTACTATTTTTATCTCGTCAAGGAATTGCGACTTCAACCATCTTTTTTCCGTTCTTCTCTTTGAAAGAGAGGATGCCACTTACCTTTGCAAAGAGGGTATCATCTTTGCCCCTTCCAACATTCTTTCCAGCAATTACCTTTGTTCCCCTCTGTCTTACGAGGATTGTTCCGCCACTTACCTTTTGGTTTGAGAATTTCTTTATTCCAAGCCTCTTTCCAGCTGAATCCCTTCCATTCCTTGAGCTTCCTTGTCCCTTTTTATGTGCCATTCTTTACCTCCTTAACTATAAAACTAAAAACTCATAATGCTATTCCCATCCTTGATGCCCTTTGTTCAAAATCTGTTGGATTTGATGTCTTTTGTATTGCCTCAGAATAAGAAACAACACCCCTTCTTGTCAGATTTAAAAGGCTCTGGTCAAGGGTCTGCATTCCAAATTTTGCACCTGCTTGTATAATAGAATATATCTGGTCTGATTTGCCTGTCCTTATAAGGCTTCTTACGCCTGTATTTGCTACCATAAGCTCTGTAGCAACAACCCTTCCCTTTCCATCTGCCTTAATAAGAAGGGTCTGTGAAAGGACACCCTGAATGGTCATTGCAAGCTGTGCCCTTACCTGTGCTTGCTGATCGGGTGGATATACATCTATTATTCTATTTATGGTTGAAACAGCATCTGTTGTATGGAGGGTTGTCAAAACAAGATGCCCCATCTCTGCCGCTGTTACAGCAGCAGATATTGTTTCAATGTCCCTTAGCTCACCAACAAGGATAATATCGGGATCCTCCCTTATAACAGACCTTAAGGCATCAGCAAAGCTCTTTGTATCTACACCAAGCTCCCTTTGGCTTATACTTGCAAGGTTATCCTTATAAACAAATTCTATTGGATCTTCAATTGTAATAATATTCCCCCTTCTTTTTGAGTTTATATAATTTACCATAGCAGCCAATGTTGTTGATTTTCCAGAGCCTGTTGGACCTGTAACCAAAAACATTCCCCTGTGTTTAACAGCTATATCCTTTAATGTTAGAGGAAGATCAAGTTCTTCAATGGTTGGAATATTTAATGGAATAGCCCTGATAGCAGCACCTACACAACCCTTCTGCCAAAAAAGGTTCATCCTGAACCTTGTCTCAAAACCCTCTGGCGTATAAGCAATATCAAGCTCCATTGTCTCCTCAAATATCCTTTTTCTCTCGTCATTCAATATCTCGTATAGGATATTTTTTGTATTATCAGCTGTAAGCTTTTGGGTATTGGGTTTTGTCAGCCTTCCATTTACCCGAAATATTGGAGGCTCTTCTGCCTTTATATGAAGGTCAGAACCCTTTCTTTCAAGGAGCTCTTTTAATAATCCATCTATTTGTGCCATTCTATTTTATAATGTATCAAGATTTTAAGAATTTGTCAAGAAATTTTACTTGATTGTAGTTACAATATCAAAATGTTAAAAATAATTACTACGGAATACGAAGTATCTTGCGAGCAAAGCGAAGCAAAATTATGTTAAATTTTTTGTTTTGAATTTTCAATTTTAGTCATTTGAATTTGTTTTAAGATTTCGAATTTCGGATTTCATTTGTCCCATTAAAGCTAAACACATACCGTGCTTATGTATTTAGAATTTTCCATATCTTCTTTCCTAACTTTAGGATACATTAAGCATTAGCTAAACACGTACAATAAATATATAAATATATCGGCAAAAATCTCATTTTCCTTAACATCAAAAGTCATGAAGCACTAGTTCCATTAAACTTTAGCTTTCCAATTGATTTTCTATTTCTAACAACAGATAATAATAGATGATGTTTTTTTATTCTTGCCTTATTATTTTATAAAAGAAAGTCTTTTTTCTTTGCGTTAAAGTTATGAAAGAAAACATTATCATTAAAGGTGCTAGGGAACATAACCTTAAGAATATTGATGTAGAAATCCCAAGGAATAAGCTCACAGTAATCACCGGGCTTTCTGGCTCTGGAAAGTCATCTTTGGC
>JBFMDZ010000216.1 GCA_040753555.1 bacterium | reverse complement strand
TCTATTGCCTTTACCTCAAAGAGATAATTTCCAAAAGAAAGCCCTTTATACTCAACTGATTTAGAATAGCTAAATCCTCCAAAAGCAGAAGGTGAAAGCCGATATGAGAATTTAAGCATATTGGATGTGGTTAGGTTATCCTCTCCTTCCCAGGTAAAGCTTGCCTTTCCCTTTTCTATTGTTTCGCTTTTTTCCTCAATTGTCTCCCTCCTCTTTTCATTGCCCTGGCAATCAGTATAAATGATGGTTGTTCTCTTTATGGTTATTATCTTCTTCTGGTTTGTAATTACCCCATTTATCTCTGTCTTTGGTGGCTGTGTGTCTACTACAAAATGCCTTTCTTTGCTACTTGTATTTCCTGCCTTATCCTTTGCATTTACTATTGCGGTATGTTTTCCATCAGAAAGGCTAACCTTTACACTAAAATTGCCTTCTGAGAGGATGTGAATACCTCCTCCTACATTAAGGCTTGCTGTTTTTATCCCAGAGGCATTTTGTCCTAAATCCCTTACACTTCCAGAGATTACAACATTTGAAGTATTGATAACCTGGTTTTCAGAAGGATTGGTAATGGAAATATCGGGTGGGGTGGTGTCGGGAGGTGGGGAGGTGTCTCTGGAATAATAAGATAACTGCAAGCCACCACTTAAATACACATCAGGGCAATGATAAGGTGTATGTAACATCACAGGGCCTTCACCCCACTTTGATATAAAATGAGTATTTGAGTATTTAATTGCTGAATGATCATCACCATCATAAGAAACACGCGCATCATTAGGCACATTAGAAGGAGTACCTTCTGCTGTTGCAACCCAACAATAACTTCCATCTTGCCAGTATTTTTTTTGTTCAGGTCTATTAATCCAAATGTTATTGCTTGCTGCCTGACTATGCCAAGCATAAGAATGGCAGTTATATTTACGTGAAGCGGAGCTTATGAGAATTGCTTCTGGAAAGTACTTAGCTACACTCTGACGCCAATATTCTATTTCTGAAGGATCAAGTTCCCACGTCCTTATCTCTGCCACAACTGGTGTTCCTTTAGGTGTTAAGACTGTAGTAGGAACATCTGCTAATGCAATAATTGTATTACTTAAGATAAATCCTATAATTAAAAACATATAACCTACTTTTCTAAAGTTAAACATTTATTTGTTTCCCTCTTCTTGTTTGTTTTTAAGAAACCTTTCAGCGTCTGGAATAATTTCATCTATAATTCTTTCGCCATCCCAGGAAACTCTTTCAAGAAAAATCCGTAAAAACTCTTTTTCTTGTATCTTTAATTTGAATGGCTTAAATTCTTCCTTTTGTAAAATTCGCCCTATGATTAAGAGTGTTTCAGGACTGATGGCTCTACGTTTTCCCTCGGGAGAAACATATCCATATACATCAAGAAATTTTTCTTTTTCATAAAATTTCCAAATGCATTCTCTTAACAACTCAACTCTTTCCTCTTTAGACATTTTAGAAAGAATAGCATCTTGACTAATTAATACTTCAAAACAACGAAAATACAAAGTACCATATTCACCCAATTCTTTTTGAATTGATTGACGGTCTAATTTGCGAATTTGGCGATACCTTGCTAATAATTTTGTGCCTGCATCTTTTCTTCCCAATAATTCCTGAAGACCATTAAATGTACGAACGATGCTATTAAACCCTATCTGTGGATTACTAGATAGAAACATATTGGGGAGACCGGGATATCTTAAACATGTTTCAATTAATCCTTCTGTTGACATTTTTTTAAGAATATCTGCTGGTATTTGGCACGCTTCTACTCTTTTTTTAGTTGAACCAAGTGCCTTCCATTCTTCAGTTCCTGGTTTTATCGGAAAATCGTATACATCCATTATTTTTCGCTTCCTTTTTTCTTGTTCTTTAAGAAACTTTTCAGCTTCTGGGATAATTTCGTCTATAAGTTTTGAACCATATAAATGTGGATTTTCAAAGAAAATTCGCAAAGACTCTTTATTTTGTGTCTTTAATATGAACGGCTCAAATTTTTCCTTTTGCAAAATTCGTCCCATAATTAAAAGTGTTTCAGGACTTCTGACTCTACGTTTTCCCTCTTTATCTTTAGAAGCAGAACTATATAAATCGTATTTTTGTTTTTCATTAAATTTCCAAATGCTCTCTCTTAACAACTCAATTCTTTCCTCTTTAGTCATTTTAGAAAGGATGACATCTTGACTAATCAACATTTCAAAACAACGGAAATACAAAGTACCAAGTTTACCCAATTCTTTTTGAATTGACTGACGGTCTAATTTGCGAATTTGGCGATACCTTGCTAATAATTTTGTGCCTGCATCTTTTCTTCTTAATAATTCCTGAAGGCCATTAAATGTACGAACTATGCTATCAAACCCTGTCTGTGGATTATTAGATAGAAACATATTGGGGAGACCGGGATATCCCAAACATGTTTCAATTAATCCTTCTGTTGACATCTTTTTAAGAATATCTTCTGGTATTTGACACGCTTTTATTCTGTTTTCAGTTGAACCAAGTGCCTTCCATTCTTCAGTTCCTGGTTTTATCGGAAAATCGTATACATCTATAGGTTTATTATTCACTTGAATTTTTGTCTCCTCTTTACTTACTTCATTTAAAACTGGGATTCCATCTTTTTCAAAGGCTTCTTTTAAAGCCAAATTTTTATCTACATCACTTGCAAGATTTCTTAAACCCACTGTTGCAAAAGCCCTTAGTCCTTCATCTCTATCATTCAACATTGCATCAATAAGCGGTTTTACTGCACGAGGGTCTCCCGATCGACTAAGAAGGATTATTGCTCTCTCTCGATGGAATGAGCGAGGACAATTTAATTGTTTAATAAGTTGAGGTATCTTTTTACAAATTTCTTCTCTTGTATCTAAACTTACTATAAATTTCTCACAGGTACATTTTTTACTTATATTCATTTCCCCCCTCTCTTCTGTTGCCTCAACTGACTCACTTTCAGTCCCTACCACCTTTGGCTGAACCAGTGGTTGAGGATTTTCTACCTGTGCTGGCTCTTGAGCAGGCTTCTTTTCTGCCAATCCTAGCCCTGCCAGCAAGCCTAAGGTAATTAGGCAAGCTATCCCTTTACTTAATCTTGTCTTCATCAGACATCACCTCTCTGACAATTTTTAATCATAATTTATTATGATATTCTTTGTTTTTATATTTTGTCAAGTTGTCAAGGTTTTTTAAAATAACCCTCTACTACCATTTTTCAATTTCTCATTTTACAACCATTGCCTTTATGGCAGAAAAACCATCTGCCTTTAGGGAATAGAAATATAGGCCTTTGGATACCATTTGTCCTTGTTCATTCCTTAAATCCCAGAATATTGCCCTATCTTTGTTTGTGTATAAGCCTTTTGTTTTTTGTCC
>JBFMDZ010000215.1 GCA_040753555.1 bacterium | reverse complement strand
TTGCTTGTTCGGGTATGGTGTAGCTGATTGTGGCATTATCAAACGCTCCATCATTGTTGGGAGAAAATATGGAAGGCAAGCAAGAGACAAAGGTGATGTATGTCCCAATATTAAAGGCTTCAAATTTGCACCCTGTTGAGTCAATGACATACAACTTATTATCTTGGGCAATTACCCCTTTTTGTGGCTGTAAAAGTCCACCTTTACCGAGGCTATACCTGCCATAAGATTCCATATATATCCCATTTGGAGAAAACTTACAAACCCTGTGGTTTTCTGTATCAATGGCTAAAATATAGCCTTCAGAATCAACTACTACATCTTGTGGCATAGCAAACTGACCATCTTCCTGGCCTCTTGCTCCAAAGCTTAAAAGATAATTTCCATCAGGGCTAAACTTCTGAATCCGATGATTATATGTATCAGCAACATAGATATTGCCTTGATTATCTATATCAATCCCATAGGGATGCCATAGCTTGCCTGTCTGGGTTCCCCATTGGCCAAAGGAATTAGAGCCTGAGAATGAGTTTATTGGATTGCCATCAAGAGAAAATTTGGAAATTCTCTGGTTAAATGAATCACAGATAAGAAAATATCCATTTCTAAAATCTATAGCAATATCCCTTGGAAGGAAGAATTGGCCTACTCCATTCCCTTCCGAGCCAATTGTCTTTACAAAGCTAATGCTTGTTCCATTATCCTTAAGCTTTTGTATTCTATGATTTCCTGTATCAACAACATAAATATCCCCCTGTGGGGTAACCCCAATCCCTTGGGGTTGCATAAACTTACCCTCTCCCTTACCTACATCACCGTAGACTAAGGGATTTGAGCCATCAAGATTACATCGGACAATCCGACAATTACCTGTATCAGCAATGTAGAGATAATTACCATTTGTGGCAATGCCATAGGGGTTGTTGAGGTCAAGGCTATAACCCTTAACTTGAAACAACAAGGTAAATATTGCTAAAAATATTTGCTTCAATCTTAACATGTTATGATTTCTCCTTTAACATTATAATTCCTATCCATACTTATTACCCTTTCATATGGAAAATTGCACACAAAGCGACGATTGCTCCAATTCCTACCAAAGAAAAAAACAGTGCTGGCAAAATTAGAAACCATATTCGGCATCTCCATTTTTCTGGTTTCATTACAATCGTTACTCCTTGATAACCTACATAAATAGAATAATAGCTTGCAACTATGCTAATTATAGCTAATAATAGGTCTTTCATAGGCAACAATGGCTCATCAGGAATATAAGGCTTTGGACTGCTCAAAGTCTCTATAATTGATACAAAAACAGTAATAAAACATGGGAGGAAACATGAGTAAAGATTAATGAATCTTGCTGTTTTGATATTCGCTACTCCTTTCGACCATTTTACCCGTAGATTAAAAAACCAACCGCCTAATCTATAAAAACAATAACCTATTATCAATCCTATAATTATGGCGAATGTCCAATAGATAAACCAATTATTCAAAAACTCAACTTGATCCAATTTATTTTTCAAATCCCATTTTACAAATTGCTGGTCAATTCTATTAATTTCATCAGCCACTCCATAGATTATGAGTGTAAACCAAAAATATGGTGAAAATTCCTCCCGGAAATATTCCCTAAAAAATTTCTTTGGCTGAAAGACTATTAACCTCCAGAAACTTAAAAAAGTCAGCATTTCCATAATAAAATTCTCCTTATAACCCTCTCTTTTTTCATCTTTTTATCCCCAAATGTTTCTCAATTGTTTCTGCTTTAATGCAAGGCTCATCTATGGTAAATGGATTTGGGCTCCTAACAAGCATTATCCCTCCATCTGCTAATTCTTCGGTTATATATGAGGGAGAAGACAAAAGTTTTTCTTTGCCGAATTTTTCTACTAATTGGGGACCAAAAAAATTAGTCCAATAGATAGTTTTTATACTACCCAATTTGGCATCGGCATAGCGTGTAGCTGGAGGTCCTCCTACCATTCCAATGCCATATTCTCCATATCCGTAGAAAAAATCCAAGAAATTATATAGATATTTATTTATCTCTATTAGCTGAATCGCCATTTCATTTCCTTCTAATCCACGAAAATAAACTTGATCAACAGAAATATTAAGGTAATTAACAAATTCTGGTTGTTTCATTTCATCAGAATGGATTGAAAGACAAATATCTCGCTTATCCCACCATAAACCAATTCTTCCTCCTTTTTCTTGACACAGTATATTCAAAATTTCATCAATATTATCACATTCAAACCAGTCTTCTCGTAAATAGCTCCAATATCCCAAATATTTATTTTCTTCCACTGGCATATAAGAAATGCCTTTTCTTTCCAGTTTGAAAATTACATCTTTCAGAAAGTCGAAGTTTAGCTTAAAAGGCTGATTAAAGTAAAAGGTGGTACGATAAACATCTCCCATTACGGTATCACCTCCACTACTACTTTCTTTACTTCTTCAAGCCATGTTTTTATCCCATCTTCTACACTTCCTTTAAATACCACTTTTTTATTACAAGTAGCTGAATGTTCATACCAAATTTTTATCTTTCTTCCTAAATCTGCTTTTAAGTCATTGTATTCTGAAGAACCTGGAGGATATTTAGAAAAATCGAACCTTTTTGCTTCAATGATTGTTCCATCTTCAAGAAAGACATCAATATCAGTTGAGCCAGAAGTAGTTTTGAGTGGCTTTGATACCTCTGCCACATTACTCACATTTTTTGCCGCCACCTCTGCCTCAAATGCTTTCCCTAAATTATTGCAGGTTGAAATGTCATCTGCCAATTTTCCTGCTCCATTCACATTACTAATTGTATCCAAATCCTTAAATATGGCTTTTTTAACAGCATCATCAGCATAGGCAGGATTATGCCAAATTCTCTCAGTAATATCATCTCCATATTTTTTGGAGATATTTTTAAACAATGTCCTTGCCTCATCGCCATATTTAGCAAAGAACTCGCATAATTTCTCTGCATCGTTTGTATTTTTAAGTAACCTTGTGGCTATATTCTGGTCTTTACATAGAAAGTCAAGTAGTTTTTTGCCTGCTTGAAAGGTTTCGGGTTTTAATAAGAGTTTTGGCACTAGCTCACCAAGTCTATTGGCTGCCTCTATGGGAATTGCTCTACCCAATGCCTTAAGGCTATTTATTACAACATCATCCCCTAAAAATATAGGATAGACATCTAAAAAGAAGCCTACAATAGCAACTAATAGGACAAACTTATTGATAGGTTTTTTAGCAAAGTGATTATCTATCTCCCTTGCTATATCTAGTGTGCTGTCCCTTAAATAAGGTATGTTATATTTTACAAGGTTTTCCTGCATATGTCCATGCAAATGGTTTTGCTTTTTTGTTGTAATATTCAATATACTCCAATAACTTCTGTTTTAAT
>JBFMDZ010000214.1 GCA_040753555.1 bacterium | reverse complement strand
TGGATACTTCCATAGATGTAGATGGCAACCTCCTGAATACGGGAGTCATAGTATGTTGTTAAGACCCTTTTACATCCACTACAGATATATCTTTTTCTCTCTGTATTTTAAGAATAATATTACCTTCTCTATGTCGCCATTTTTCCTTATTTCCATATCCACCACAAAAAATCCTTGACATCCTAATAACTCTGTAAGATAATCTTTATGTTGCATCGTTTGGATCCTCCTCTTTTTAAGATTTTAAGGAGTATAATATATTATCCAAATAGATGCAACTTACCTTAAATTCTTAAATATTATTTACCCATTGTATTCCGTGAAGAGCCAGAAATATAAACGCTGAAATAGAAAAATTTATCAGAAAGGAATTGGAAAAGAATTAAAAAACCGATTAGAAGAAAGAGAATAAGCAAAAATGAATGATAAGAATTTAACACCTGTCAAAGAGCTAGACAAGAAAATGGATAAAAAATGGTATTTGATTTTTTGGATAATAGTTAAGTACAAGTAACCTATTTGCTGAAGAGATTACCGGTTTTGGTTTAGGAATAAATTTCCCAGGGGTTGGTGTAAAATGTTGCTTTGATAACAAAACAGTTGAACTTCGGCTTCAAGGTTTGTCAGAAAAAACTGAGACAAAAGATGAAAACACCTCTCTTATCGGACTGAGATTTTACAAATATTTTTCATTTTACCCATCCAGAATTAAAAAACTGTTTTACTACTTTGGTGCAGAATTAGATTATTTCCAATACGAAGATAAAAAAGATAAATTTACTACAGATGGTTTTGTAGGTGGTGGTTTTGCAGGTGTTGAAAAATTCTTGGCTCGTAAATTTTCTGTCAATCTTGATTTAGGACCTTACTATGCTTATACAACAAAAAGTGGCACTTCAGTTGGCTTGGTTGACTTTGTAATGAATCTTTCAATAAACTATTATTTTGGAGGCCTAAAATGAAGAAAGTATATCTTTTATTCCTTGTTTGTACTCTGTTTCTTATTGGATTCAGGTTTGGAACAGTAAACTTATGTAGAGATGCAGTGAGAGAACTTAAAAGAAAAACGACATTAGAATCCATACAGCCCTTGCCGCCCACCGCTCCAGTTTGGATCAATCTTGTGCAGAACCCGCTCATAGGGGAACAGCCAGCAGGCCCGCTACGGTGGCCGAGCGACCCATTTGTCCTTAAAGAAGGCGACCGCTTTCGGATGTGGTTTGGAGCACACAATCCTGAAGAGAATGTTACACGAATCGGGTACGCGGAGTCCGAAGACGGCGTCCACTGGATCCTGAATAACGAGCCGGTGGTTCCCCTTGGCACATCCACTGCCTTTGACTCGAAAGACGTCGAGACGCCCACCATAGTGCGTGACGGCAATACCTATCATCTCTGGTACAGCGGCGCGAGACACGATCGCGGATATCAAATCGGCCATGCCGTATCGGATGACGGCATTGAGTGGACCAAAGAGCCGGAACACCCAGTACTGTATGCCTCAGACAACCCCTATGCCTGGACTGGTTTAGGCGTGTTGGAGCCCACCGTTATCCTGGAGAGTTCAACTTTCAAGATGTGGTTCGTGGGCTTGGGCCTTGATCCGGTCGACTCTACTACAATCCACGTCCACCTGGGTTATGCGACATCCTCTGATGGCCAGATATGGGATCTTCACGAAGACAACCCCTTGCTCAAGCTTGCCTCGTACAAGGAAGGAGATCTCATAAACAGCGCGTTCTTTGTTCTTCGAAACGGCGACTACTATCAGCTGTTTTACCTTGGAGGCGGAACCAAAGTGCCTGACATCTACGGCACATCAAGAGATGGCTTGTCATGGTCAGTGTCTTTTACCGAGGTTCTTCCGGTCGGCTCGGCAGATAGCTGGAACTCGTGGGTCGTCGGCGCTCCAACGATACTTCTTGATTCGGTGGACGGGTACACAATGTGGTACAGCGGTGGTAGGTTAGACAGCAACTTCGGCATGCATTTCGGCATAGGCGGCGCTAAGGCTGCCCGATGAGACCTACAAGGTGATTGACGGGTGTGCTATTGACTCGCCCGATCATCGGCGTATGATTCGCACAGCTCGGCGAGGTTGCTGTATCTGGAGTAGAGATCGTCCTCGAGAGGGGACAAATTGGTCAATTGGTTATTGCAATATTAGAGATACTTCCGTTGTTGATTTATAAAAAAGAGCTTGAAAGGAAAGAGAATGAAAAGTGATGGAGCCAGAAAAACATGGACATATTTGAAGCCATCATTAAAAGAGGGACTTTTTAGATATTGGATGTGGTGATGGCAAGGTTACGGCTGAAATTGCTGAAAAATTACCGCAAAAATCATCTACCAGACGAATTCATATTCAAATGATGAGTGATGAGACTGGAGGTGGAAGCAGAAAATTTATGAAAAAGGTATTGCTTTTTCTATGTAATGGCTTTGAGGAATATGAAGCAAGTGTTTTTACCGATGTGTTAGGCTGGAGTAGGGTTTATGGCGATATTCCGGTTGGAGTAACTACCGGTGGGAGGCGTCCTAAAATAAAAGGCACCTGGAATTTTACCGTCATCCCTGAAATTCAGATAGCTGAGGTTAAGGTGAAAGATTATGATGCTCTGGCAATTCCTGGGGGTTTTGAAAAGGCAGGATTCTATGAAGATGCCTATAGTGAGGATTTTCTTGAATTGATTAGAAATTTTGATAAAGAAAAGAAGATTATAGCTTCAATATGTGTAGGTGCGCTACCTTTGGGAAAAAGTGGCATTTTAAAAGGTCGCAGAGCCACAACATATCATTTACTTGATGGAATTAGAAGAAAGCAATTGGCAGAATTTGAAGTGGAAGTTCTTAATCAGGATGTGGTTGTGGATGAGAATATTATTACCTCTTCCTCGCCTGCAACTGCTCTAAATGTCACATTTAAATTATTAGAAATGCTGACATCAAAAGAAAACTGTGAAAAGGTGAAGAGGTGGATGGGGTTTTAATGTTTTTTTGCGTAATTGATATATTTTAAGGATTAACAATCTTTGTAATTGACATATTTCAAGGAATGTGGTATAATAATTATTATGAAGATACCAAGATTTTATCAGGAACTGAACAAATATTTAAAACCGAACAAGGTATTGGTCATTTATGGTCCCCGTCAGGTAGGGAAAACTACCCTGCTTCAAGATTTTCTTTCTCAATCTCAATTCAAGTATAAATTAGAATCGGGTGATAATATCCAAGTCCGCCATATCCTTGGTTCACAAGATACAAACCTTATTCGTGAATTTACCGAAGGTTATGAGTTACTAGTGCCCTGTCCGATAAAAGAGGTATAATAACTTGACATTACAATAAAATCTTGCTATAATAATATTATGGCAAGAAAATCTGTAAGAATTGAATTAAATCAGGAAGAAAGGAAAGAGATAGA
>JBFMDZ010000213.1 GCA_040753555.1 bacterium | reverse complement strand
AATTGAAGAATGGAATTATACATCACCATCTGGAGAGATTCGGAATGTTCAAATAACAGATATAACAGGGGATGGTAAAATGGATATTATTGTATCAACAACTACATCGCTATTTATTATTAGCCAGATTATTACCCCCCCTTTAACCTATATCTTAACCGTTACATCTATTAACCCTAATAGTGGTGTCAAGATTACCGTAAGTCCAAATGACAATAATGGTCAAGGAAGTGGCTTAACCACATTCACGCGGACTTATAACAACAACACTGTGGTAACCCTGACAGCACCCTCAACTGCAGAGGGTAATAACTTCCAGAAATGGCAACGGAATGGTATAGATTACTCATCTACCCAGACCACCAATGTGACAATGGATGCAATCTACACAATGACTGCGGTGTATGGAACGACATCAGAAGAACCAATAGATTTTGGCCCATTTTGGATATATCTTACTATTCCCTCTGGAAAGGTAGACTTGAATTTTGCTACAGAGGAAGACTTTAAGTGTCTCAACATAGGAATTGGAGATGAACTTGCAAGGAGTATTGTTCAATATAAAGAGACACATCAAGGGTTTAAGTCTGTAGAAGAAGTGAAAAAAGTAGCTCAGATTGGAGATGAAATAGCTGGCGAACTCAAAAAAAAATCTATTGTAAATGGGATTTCCATCGGAGGATTTTTTATTGGCATAAAGGATGTGTATTATCAAGAAAGTGGAGAGAAAAAGTCTATTAAGGTTAATGCGAGAATTTTCCTTCCAATGGTTAATGGAGAACCTTTAGGAATGTTAGAAATTTCTGGCTTGAAGGTAAGTGTTACAGGATTAAATATTGATTCAGTGGAATTTGATAGTATTAAATACAAATCACCTACAAAGATAAATATAAATTTGGCTAGCAAAGAAGAGATAATGACCCTTCCGGGTATTGGGGAACAAATTGCTCAAGCGATTATAGAGCATCGTCCATATAGCCAAAAAGAAGAATTGAAAGATGTTCCTGGAATTGGACCCGAAAGATACGATAACATAAAAGACCTTATATTTGCTCCTGCATTTGATATTTTTGGCTTTTTGAAAATTACGATAGGTGGTATTGGACTTGAGCTTAAAAAGGATGAAGTTAAGGTAATGTTAAGTGGGAAGATAGAGATTCCCCTTATTGGAGGTGCTAATGTTGAAGAACTTTGGATTTCTTCAACCGGGCAGATAACCGTGGAAAAGGCTGAAATATCTCTCGCTAAGTTCAAGATAGGCGATTTTGAATGTGGAAGTCTGGAGCTTGGCTTTGGTAAAGATGAGCTCTCTGGAAGTGCAAAGATAAAGATTCCCAATGTAGGGGAGGGAATTGACCTTAGTCTTCGCCTGGATAAAAATGAGTTTGAAGCAAGGCTTAAAGTGGGTGTAGTCCTTCCTATAGGAGCAACAGGATTTTCATTAAAAGACCCAAGGGGACATTTGAAGATTCCACGCACCTATATTGGATTAGCTCAAAAATACAATCTTTCTATCTTGGAGGAAATAAAGCCAAAAAGATATGAATATGGAATTCCTTGGTGGTATTTAGAGAAAGGGAATAAAAAGCTTAGGATGGCATTAGAGGCAAAAGGGGTGAGTATTCAGGAAATATTAGTAAGAAATGAAGGAGAAGTAGTAGTTGGTCTGGGTGGAACATTGGTTCCTACTCCACCTGCTAATTTAGCATTGGAAGCACTGGTTGATATTGAGGTTTCAAGTATAGGCTATATAGATGGCAAGGGTGGGGTAAAAATTGTTGGTTTTAACCTTGCAGAGATTCATATAGTCTTATATGTGCCAAAAGACCCTTATTCAAATGAGATTATTCTTCATCTTCAAGAAGCAAGGCTAAATATACCTTTTGATGGATATGCAAAGATGGAATTAAAGGTTTATGAAAATATGAATTTTGATTTTGCGGGAACTGGAGAACTTAGTGTTCATCTTGAAGGGGACATCCCATTGATTGCTCATTATGATTTCTACCAACCATTAGGAACGGTAAATATTACATACCAAGATGGGGTGTTAAAAGGTAAAGTATGGATAAAGATAGTAATTCCTGTTATTAACTACACACTCTTTGAAGGGACGGCTACAGTAATTGTTAGCTCTGAGAAAATTTCCCTTGTAACGACCTCTCCATCTAATCTTTATACTCAAGAAGAGGAAAACTATATTAAGTTTACAACAGTATTCCCCAATTCAGAGCTTGGCACTAAAACATATGTCTGGTCTTCTAAGGCTATTAGAGCCGACAAAGGAGGACAAATCGTTCTTCCTGATGAAACGATGGTAAGCATTCCTCCAAATGTTCTGCCTAATGATGTTTCTATTTCAATCAATCCCTTAATTCCTGAAGGCAAAATGGCTCTCGTAGAAGATGCTAATAAATGGGCAAAAACTAAAGGGATTATTCTTATTCCATCAACTACACGGCTAATTACCTTAAATGATGTCTATAGCGGAAGTGAAACCCATCAATTTAATGGAGAAATTTATATTACCATTCCTTACTTATCTCAATATCTTGGTAATTATATGCTTAAAAAAGAGAATTTAAAGTTGCTATGGTTAGATGAAAATAACCGTAAATGGGAATTGATTCCTGATTCTGGAAGTTTACCATATAAAGATGCAGTTTATGGAAGGACAAATCATTGTTCAATATTTACTATAGGAACATGGTTTTCTCAAAATTTAAACAATATCCTCGTCTATCCCAACCCATTTGTCCCTTATGACAATGACAAGGATAATGGCATTCCCTATAATGGCTCATCGGATTCGGGGATTACCTTTAAGGGATTGACCGAAAATGCAGAGATTAGGATATTCAATCTTTTTGGGACATTGGTAAGGGAGGTTTCTCTTACAAGCCAGGGAACTTGGCAATGGGATGCGAGAAATCAAAATAATAAAGAGTTGTCAAGTGGGATATACATCTATGTAATTACAAATAACAAGAAAGAGAAGGCAACGGGTAGGATTGCCATTGTGAAATGAAAATGAAATTGCTTTTAGTAATTGGCTTAATAGCATTTTCAAGCTATGGAATTGATGAAAACGCCGGAATATCAGGGGCACAATTTCTAAATATTGGGGTTAGTGCAAGGGCAAGTGGAATGGCTGGTGCATATTGCGGGCTGGTAGATGATGTTGATAGTATGTATTGGAATCCAGCTGGTCTTTCTAAAATAAAGAAAAAACAGATAGGCTTGACGCATAATAGCTGGTTTAATTCAGTAAATTATGAGTATTTTGCAGCCATTATGCCCTTTGGAAATCAGGGGATAGGAATCGCCCTTTCCTTGCTCAATTCCTCTCGTATAAAAAGGACTACCGTTTCAAACCCTAGTGGTGATGGCTCTTCCTTTGATGCCTGTGATTATAGCCTTACCGGCTCATATGGAAAAAATA
>JBFMDZ010000212.1 GCA_040753555.1 bacterium | reverse complement strand
TGCTACATACAAGGCAATACAAGAGCTAACAAAGACAAAAAGCTCTCTTTTAAAATACGAGGTAAAAAGCATTACCGGTGGCACAGATGCCCTTGGAGAGGTTATGGTCTCACTTGAAGAGAAAGGAAGGATAGCAAGGGGTTATGGAGCAGATACAGATATAATTACAGCCTCAGCTAAGGCTTATATCAATGCAATCAATCGCTTGGTTACAAAGAATGTTAAATAAAAGATTTAATGAAAGAAAAGCCTAAATTTATAAGTAAAAATCTAATCTCTTTATCAAGACAAGTTCTCTGTGAAAAACTTGGCTCTAATAGTGATGCATATTTAGAATTCACAAACAGATTAAAAAATCTTCTTTTGGAAAAGGTAGATATAAAAGAAAAAGTTGATAACTGGACGAAGGCAATGGAAGGACTTTATGGGTATCAGCCTACCCTTTCTTTCTTTGTTGACCATGTTTATCTAATTGTTTTAGCAAAGATTGCAACTTACCTTAAATTTAATAATAATAGAGTGGATAAAAAAGAGATTCTTGGGGTAATAAATGGTGAATACTTCATAAGAAAAGGAATCACAAACTTTGAAGACGATTTCCTATCCTGCTTTTTTAATCCTAAAATAGAGAAAGAATTTCATGTTTTGGTATGGAATTTTATTGAGTTGCTGTCAAATTATAACTTTTCTAGAATAGAGGAAGACATTTTTAGAGAGTTATACGAGGAAATCATAGAACGCAAAGAAAGACATAAAATTGGAGAATACTATACACCAGAATGGCTTACAAAACTTATTTTAAATGATACCCTTGCCTTATGGGAAAAGAGAAAGAAAAAAACAACTCCAAAAATTTTAGACCCAGCCTGTGGTTCTGGCACATTTCTATATTGTGCTATAAAAATGCTTATCAAAAAAGGGGTTTCTTGCGAAGATATTGTAAAAAATGTCCATGGTATAGATATAAATCCCATAGCAGTCATTATTGCAAAAACAAATTATCTCATTGCTATTAGCGACTTGATTGATGGTTCAAAGGAGATGGTTTTGCCAATTTATACAAGAGATAGTTTAAAATCACCAAGCCTATTTGATTATGAAAGATTTGAAAAATACGATATGCTCATTAGCAATCCTCCTTGGGTTGTTATGAGGTCTATAAAAAATAGAGAATATCAAGGCTTTCTAAAAAGAGAGGTTTTAAATTACCACCTGGTTGAAAATAAAGATGTTCATCTATTTACTCAGATGGAGATGGCAACCCTCTTTTTCTGCAAGTGTGCTGACTTATATTTAGAAAAAGATGGACTAATAGCCTTTGTGATGCCAAAAAGTGTTTTAGCTGGAACAATCCACCATATTAACTTCAGGAAATTCAGAAATCCTCCTATAAAATTGTTCAAAATACTTGATTTGGAGGGGGTAAACCCACTTTTTAATATGCCCTCTTGTGTATTGATTGGTTCAAAAGGTGAAATAACAAAATATCCTGTGTTAATGGAAATATATAAAGGTGAATTGTCAAATAGAAATGGTAAATTATTAGATGTAAAAGAGAAGTTATCTGTTGCGAAATATAGTTACACCCCTCCTGATTTCTCATTAAAACCAAGTTATTATTACTCAAAATTTAAAGTAGGAGCAAGCATATTTCCGAGGTCTTTTTATTTTATAGATTTTAAAATCCCATCCACAACCCAATCTTCGGGGCTTGTAATCAAAACATCTGATGAAATATACAAGATAGTCAAAAACCCATGGAATGTTATATTAGAAGGTAATATAGAGGAGGATTTTCTTTATACCACATTGTTAGCATGGGAAATTTTTCCATTTGGTTATGTTAAGATGAATCCAGTTGTAATCCCAATCAAAGAAAATTTTTCTGGTTTTAGATTAATGAATATAAATAGCCTGCAAAAGAATGGTAAAAGGGGAATTACAGAGTGGTTCAATAAGGCACAAGCAATCTGGAATGAAAGAAGAACAGAAAAATCAGAGAAACGCTTTCCAAGCTTATTAGATAGATTGAATTATAATGGTCTCCTTACAGTTCAAAATCCCTTTATAAGATATCTTGTTTTGTATAATGCAACAGGCACTGATTTAGCCTCTTGTGTTATTGATAAACATTCATTGCCATGCTTTGAATTTAATGGAATTAAGGTGAAATCAAAGGGTTTTATTGTAGATGTTAAAACATGGTTTTTTGAAACCGAAAATGAAAACGAGGCATATTATTTATGTAGCATTCTTAATTCAGAAATAATTAGTAAAATGATAAAACCATTACAACCCAGAGGACTTTTTGGTGCTCGGGCAATTCATAGAAGACCATTATTATTTCCAATACCCAAATTTAATGAATATGATTCTTTGCATAATAGACTTGCAAATATTGGGGAGAAATGTCAGGATAAAATAAAAACTACAAGCTTTATCCAAAGGAATAATAGTATTAGATTGAAGGCAAGAAATAAGCTTAAAGATGAGATTATGGAAATAAACCAGATTGTGTTAGAAATTCTAAAGATATAGAAGGAACAAAATGTCATCCGAGATATTATTAAACAAACTTAAGGAGATGAAAGCCATTTATGAAGATGCCATTAAAAAAGGAGAATATACAAGTCTTATAAGATCTCAAGCTCTTATTAACCTACTTCATCAATATGTAATTAAAGAGTTGAAAAATATTGTTGATCCAACATGGATTGTTTCAGATAAAAAGGTTTATGGGTTTCCAAAAACCAAGGAGCAAGACATTGTAGTTCAACCCCCACAAAATGGCACAACAAATGTATCTGTTGGTCCAATTATGGCGGTTAATGTAAGGAGTCAATCAAGTTCTATTGATAAGAATTATGATACCTTATTTGAAAGGATATTTGCGGAAGCTTTAAATCTCCATAATAGATTTCCTTACATGGTTTTGGGATATCTCTATTTACTTCCCAAGATAGGATATAACTCAGAAGCCTTAAAAGAAAACAGGATAAGGTTTTCAGAAAGATATAATCTTGAAAAATATATCTTGAGTTTTTTATCCATTGCAAATAGAGAAAGTCCAAATGATGTGCCATGGAAATATGAAAAAGCCTGCCTTTTAATTGTTGATTTTGAAAGCAATCCTCCTAAAATTATAGATGATATGCATGTGTTTGTAAAAGAGGGTTTGATTAGTGAAAAATTTGCTTCTCTTTACTCATTTGAAAAATTAGGCATAAAAGATTTTTTTGATGAGTTATGCAAGGTAATGATTGAAAGGTATTACTTGATAGGATTTAAGTAGTATGTATACAGGCATTTTTGTCCAGCCAAACAAAGCAATTGTTGGAGCTAATGCCTTTGCCCATGAATCTGGAATCCATCAGGATGGGCTATTGAAGGAGAAATTGACATATGAAATCATCAAGCCCCAAAATGTAGGACTTTCCCAAACAAAATTCGTCC
>JBFMDZ010000211.1 GCA_040753555.1 bacterium | reverse complement strand
AGGGCAATATTTGCCACATCTATCTCCTACCTTGACTATGGAAAGGAGGATAGGTATGACCAGAATGCAACCAAAGATGGAACTTGGGATGCAATGGATATGGCTCTTTGCTTTGGTTTAGGAGGAAAAATGCCCAATGAAAACATTGCTTTAGGCTTATCCCTTAAGGCAATCTATGGAGAAATAGACAAAAGCGATGCCTATGGGTTCTGTTGTGATGCTGGAATGCTTTATAAACCAAACATTAAAGGAATGAAGATTGGTGCGGTTGTAAAGAATATCGGCACCAGAATAAAGTTTGAAAAGGAATCAGATCCCCTTCCTTTGTGTTTAAAACTAGGCCTTTCCTATCTTCTTCCCAAAACCCTTGCTCCCATTACCATTGTCTTAGATGGTACCCTTCCCAATGACAATTCTCCCTACATAAACATTGGTGGTGAATACGATTACCGAAAAGCATTGGCAATAAGACTTGGTTTTAAATCCTGCCCACAAGACGAAGGCTCTGGTCTAACAGCTGGATTTGGCATAAAACACCAAAGATTCTCCCTTGACTTTGCTTTCCAACCACAAGGTGAACTTGGCAATTCTTATTTTGTCTCTTTAGGTTCTAAATTTTAATTGACACAAAACAATAACTTTGGTTATAATTAAAATAAATACAGGAGGACAAAATGCCAGTTATTGCTATTCCAAGACCATTAAGGGAAAAATTAGGGGAAGATGGGATTGATTCTTTGATTGATGTGCTTAACAAATCAGAGGAAAGGGTAAAAGAGGATGTTATTACCCTATCAGCAGAGAAGTTTGAAAGAAGACTCTCGCAAGAGATTAGTGGAGTAAGGTCTGACCTTGCCATCCTTGAGGGAAAGTTTGAAACAAGAATCACTCAAGAAACCTCAAAGATTGACAAAAAAATAACAGAAGAAACAGCTAAACTTGACAAAAGAATAACTGATGAAACAGCTAAACTTGACAAAAGAATAACTGATGAAACAGCTCGTCTTAGGGTTGAAATAAAAAGTAATTACGCCAGCATAATAAGATGGATGTTTATCTTCTATCTTGGCCAGGTCACCTCAATCATAGGCGTTTTACTTGCCTTTTTTAAAAGATAATTAGCTTTAGTGGTATTGGGAAAAAAGGGGTTTTAAAAAATGAATAAAAGATTAGCACTAACCGAGGAGTTTTTGAAAGAGGGAAAGATTGAACTTAAAAGGTATGAGACTACAAAGAAAGAAACAGCTCTTTGGCAGGCTTGCGAAAAGGGTTGGGCAACCGTTGCTCAGGCACTTAAAGCAGTAAATCCAAAGATAAGAAGGCATGCAGATTTTGGAAAAACAGCAGCCAATCTTGGCGAAGAGTATAATAACGAGGAGATAATCCATAAAGAAGCATCTGGCGAGACCTTGCATCGTTCTGGCTTCTATGAAAATGCATTAGATGTAATTGCGGTGAAACATCATTTAAAAAGTGTGGAAGACTTCTTAAAATTTATAGACAATATTTTGTCAAATGGAGGTATAAAAAAGATGAAGAAAATCTTTAGTGTGGTAGTTTTGGGGCTTAAGTTTTTTAACTTAAAGGGGTAAGAGCAGAGGATTGGTATGTGCCAGGAAATTATACAACAATTCAGGTCAGGCGGCAATAAATGCTGCAACAAGTGGCGATACCGTTTATGTTGCTCCAGGAAGCTATACCGAGGCGCTCTATAAAAGAATTAGCTTAATTGGAGGAGGGGTTAAATGAAAAAGAAAGATGCAATAAATGAGTTTACAGAAAAGATAAAGGTTTTATTAAAAGAGAATCTAATGAGCATTCGTCTTTTTGGCTCAAAGGCACGCAAAGATGCTAATAATGCCTCTGATATAGATATTCTCGTAGAGGTAAAAAGTTTGAATGAGAATGTATGGGATAGGATTATGGATATTGCCTTTGAGGTTAATCTGAAATGGGAAGTCTATATTTCTCCTCGTATTGTAGAGGCAAGTAAATTTAGGTCTCTTAAGTGGAGAGCAACACCCTTTGTCCAATCAATAGAGAAGGAGGGAATAATGTTATAATGGAACAAGAAATTATTGACCTGGCAAAATACCGTCTCAAAAGGGCTAAAGAATGTCTAAAAGAGGGGGAGATACTTTTTAAAAAAGGCTTGATAAAAGGGGCAATAAATCGCTTTTATTATGCTGTCTTTCATTCTGCCCGTTCCCTATTGGCTCTGAAAAAAACAGATTCCAAGACCCATAGCGGCGTAATTACATTATTCTCTAAGCATTTCGTAAAAGAAGGGCTTTTCTTTCCTGAAAAGGCTAAGATTCTCTCTCGTTCTTTGGAAAGGAGAATAGATAGCGATTATGAAGATTATGCAGAAATTAGCCTTCAAGATGGAGAAAGGATGAAAGGAGAGGTTAAGGTTTTCGTAAAAGATTGCTCTGAATTGTTGAATAAATTTTTATCTAAAGAAAAAGAGGAGGAAAATCTTAAGTTTGGTAGTTTTGGGGCTAATTTGGGGCTATGAGGCAAAGTCAGCGGATTTCCCTGCGCCAGCTCAGTATGCAACCATTCAAGCTGCAATAAATGCGGCAAATAATGACGATACCGTTTATGTTGCTCCAGGAAGGGCATGAAAAATCTTGCTAAAAAGAAAGGAATAATGTATAATTTTTACTAAAAGGTAAAGAGATGAAGAAGGACAAAGAAAGTGAATGGCTTACAGAACATCCAGATGAAGAAGCGAAATACAGAGGTGAATATATTGCAGTAGCTTCTGAAAAGATTGTTGCCCATGGATATGATTTTATTGCTGTGATTGAAGAAGCAAAAAAGTATTCACCAGACCCTTTAATTACTAAAGTTCCTAAGTGGGAAGTGATGGCAGTATGATTGAGTTTCCATACAAAAAGTACACATCAGAAGAGCTTGGAATAATTTGGAAGCCACATCAACACTTAGAATTATAAGTGAAGAAAAAGGCTATAGATGCCAAATGCTTATTGATTCGGGGGCAGATATAACCTTAATTCCAAAGAGAGCGGGAGACTATTTAGGTTTTAGGATAGAGAAAGAGACAATTAGAGAAATCAGAGGAATTGGAGAGGGTGCTTTACCTTATATTATCAAGCCTGTTCAGATTGAGATTGGAGAATATCGGATTAAAGGGAGGATTGGTTGGGTTTTGATAGAGGAAGTGCCATTTTTATTGGGTAGATTAGACATCTTTGACCAATTTGATATTAAATTTGATCATTTGGCAAAAAAGGTTGGTTTTGAAAAATAAATTTTATTAAGGAGGAAAAGAAATGAAGAAGCTTTTGAAAGCAAGTGTGGTTTTTGGGATTAGGGGTTTTGGGAGGGTATGCCCAGGTTGGCTGGGCAGAAGAGTATGTATCAGGTGTAATTAGTACACACACCACCTGGTATGCCGCAACCGGCACATACATCGTTACCGGCGATGT
>JBFMDZ010000210.1 GCA_040753555.1 bacterium | reverse complement strand
ATTAGGAATATAGTCTATGATGATATGATTGATTACCTTTATGAAACTGTCAAAGACCGAAAGATGGTTAAGCCTTTATCTAACTTGCTGAAGGCAGCTTAAAAATTAAAAAATGGTCAACTTGAGTTATGTACATAAACCTCGCTTTCCCACAGACCCCATAATGTCTTTCCACTTATTTCTATTCCATATACTCTTAGCATCCTTCCTTCGTTTTGATATTTATCTACCTCTTGGTAATAAAAATCTGTTTCTGCTTTCGGTATTTCTTTTATCAACCTTGGTTCTGTTGTTGTTATCCCATAACTATTCCCCCACTTATCTACCCTTTCTCCTTTACTTCTAACACCCATTGCTTTAAGTGATGCTTTTGATTTACTTAGCTTCTCCTTTGAATCTATCCGAAAGACCTTTGGTTCTTTATCTTCATGTTCCCGTGCTTCAAAATAACAGTTTCCTGATTTATCAATCTTTACATCTATGTACTCGATTTCTTTATCTTCAATGGCTTCTATCTCTTTCTTTATCTTTTCCATTGAATATCTCTTTATCAGGTCTCCTTCTTTGCTATATATATTTAAGTTATCTGGTACTTCTCGAACATAAACTCGACTCCTTGAATCAACACCGACAAGATTAACGCCACATGCTTGCACATCAGGCCATCTTAAAGGTTTCCCTCTCTCGTCATTATATTTAACTCGAAAGCTATCAACAGGTATACTACTTATATACTTGCCTTCTGTATCAAACCTTTGAATCCTATTATTTGCCGTATCCACTATATACAGATAGCCATCATTACCTAAGATCATCTCCTGAGGACCTACTATTACTCCTTCAATTCCATTGTAACCAAAGTCACCAGTCTCAGTCCCTACATTACCTTCAATTATCACCTTTGGCACATATTCCTCAGGATATACAGGGTGGACTTCTTCTGTCCCTGTCCCCAAAGCCTCTTTTGGCTTTAAAGCCTCTGTTCCCTTAGGCTCATCTTGAGCCCATCCCATCCCAGTAAGCAAGCCTAATGTAATCAGGCAAGCTATTCTTTTACTTCTTAATGTTTGTTTAAACATCTTACATCATCCTCCTTTAAGGTTTTTTTATAACCTTGTGAATATGCCAGCTTGTTTTGGAAAGCAAGATTTCTACATATTCACAAGGACAACTACTGTTTTTTAATCTCTTTCATAATCATAAGCAAATGTCATTTATAAACATCCCCTCTTGGTCCTATGGCTTCAATAAAAACATTCTTTTCTTTAAGATTAACAATGTAAATAATTCTTAAAGCCTCAATTTTATATCTGTATTTACCCTCAAGACTTCCTTTAAGCTTTTTGATATGAAAACCTTCAAGTGGATTTTCTCTTATCTTTTCAATTGCTTTGTTTATCTTTCTTGCTGTCTTATCATTAAGGCTTTTATAGTATTTAATGGCTTTCTTATGAAGAAGAACCTTATACATCTCGTTTTACTTTTTCCCAAGGGATAAATTCTTCAAGATTTCTTTTCTTAATAGCCTTTTCTGCTTCCTCTACTTGTGCCATAAGTTCACGATTTGATAAGATTTCAAGGGTTGCCTCCATTTCTTCCTTTTCTTTAAGATAATCTAAAAAATCAACCGCAACCTTTACTTTCTCCCTTGATAATTCTTTAACAACCCCTATAGCTTTTCTCTTTAATGATAAGCCCTCTTGGGTAGCCATGCTAACTCCCTTTTTTAATCTTTCTTTCATCTTTTTCTCACCTCACATTTAATCTTTATTTTCAAATTATATTCAAAAACAAAGCCTTTGTCAAACAAATTTTTTACTTCCATCCCTCTAAAATCCTTACCACTTAGGAAACTTAAAACTAAAAACTTAAAACTAAAAACCACAACTGAAAAGCTTAAAGCTAAAAGCTAACAGAGGTTCCGTAATTTTTTGTAAGCCTTTGAAAATAAAAGACTTACATTCATGAGACAGAAAATTTGTAACCTATTGATTTGCAAGCACTTACATTAAAATTTGCTAAATTTTTACGGAATGTCTGTTAAAATATCCATAGTCTATGGTCAATAGCTTTATTTGTCAATAAATTTTAAAAATCCGAAGCACGAAACAATATCTGAATTAAGCACGAAATCCGAAGCACGAAACAATATCTAAATTCAAAATTCTAAACATTAGAGTTTTCAGAATGGTTTGTATCTATCAACTCCAACCAATATTTACTCTCTTTTGCTTCTTTACGGCAAATCTTTATTCTCATAACAAATAAATTATATTGTTTTGAATTTTCAATTTTAGTCATTTGAATTTGTTTTAAAATTTCGGATTTCATTTGTTCCATTAAAGCTAAACACATATATTCATCAAAACAAAGTATAACACATTTTTGGCTCATCTCGGATTATAGTGGATAGGGTATGGATAGAGTTTAAAGACACTAATAGAGGAACATCCTTGGATAATCTTTAGTAATGAACTCTTTATCCCTATAACCTCATCCCTTCTGATAATATTTCTTGCCTTAAGATTTGTTCCCTCTATATCCACCACAAAAAATCCTTGACATCCTAATAACTCTGTAAGATAATCTTTATGTGCATCGTTTGGATCCTCGCTTTTTCTTTTTCAAAGATTTAAGGAGTATAATATATTACCCAAATAGATGCAACTTACCTTAAATTCTTAAATATTATTTACCCATTATATTCCGTGAAGAGCCACATTTTTTTAATTTGGCAACAAAAATTTTTGCCCTTTATTTAAATCCTTACCACAGTTTTGCGTTTTAAGTTTTGCATTTTATTTATGTTTTCCCCCGTGCCCCCTTTCCAAAATATATAAAAAAAGCCAATATGGTTTCATTTTATTACTGGAATAGGCTTTTTGTTTTCCACACTTCCACAAGACCAGGATATTGCCTTTATTCCTTCTCCTATTTCCTTTAGCTCACCAGTTTGTAGGTTTGTGGTATAGAGGGTGTTTCCGAATATAAAGGCAAGGGAGTTACCATCTGGAGAGAAGCTTGGATTTGTTCCATTTGTTATTACCTTTGTTTGGTTTCCTCCATCCTTATTCATTGTGTAGATGTTGTTGTTGGAGTTATAGGCGATTGTATTTCCATCAGGTGAGAATGTTGGTTCTATGTCATCAATATCATTATCTGTAAGTTTTCTGATATTTGTTCCATCTTTGTTCATTATAAATATTTCATAGTCAGAGCCTGGTTTGGAGAAGATTATGCTATTTCCATCTGGGGAGAATTGAGGGTATCTTCCCTCTCCTATCATTTGTTGGTTTTCTCCATCTATGTCCATAATCCACATAATATGAGCATCATAACCAGCCCTTACAAATAGTATTCTTTCATCGGGTGCAAATCTTGCAGATATCTCATCTTCTGGGCTATGAAATATTGTTAGCATTAAGGTTGGAATATCAAGAAGGTAAATGTCATAGTTTCCTTCTT
>JBFMDZ010000209.1:1784-3482 GCA_040753555.1 bacterium | reverse complement strand
AAGAGCATAAGCAGAAAGAGGGCTTTCTTTGATAGCTCTTCTTATCGCTAATGTTGTGGTTGCATTCTTATGTAATTTTATCTGCATAGGTTAAGATTATACACCCTAACCTATCGTTAGTCAACAAATATAAATTTATCCTTAATTTTAAAATTTACAATTTGCAATTTAAAATTTGCAATTGTTTAGCAAAGCTAAACAGATATGGGAGGTAAAGTAAAATGAGAAAGACAATTTTTGGATGTCTGATGGCTTTAGGAATTTTGGCTTGCAAAATAGCTGGGGCAGAGACCTATGTTTCTGGGACAATTACAGGTGATACAACCTGGAATTTTTCAGGAAGTCCATATATTGCAACAGAGACGGTATATGTAGCCGATGGGGTTAAATTGACCATTGACCCAGGGGTAACCATAAGGTTTGCCACTGAGACCTCTCTAATCTGCTATGGTACATTGAATGCAATTGGAACAGCAATAGGCACTATTACATTTACATCAAGTCAAACCACGCCTATGGCTGGAGACTGGAATGGAATCAAACTTTCTGGAAGTGGAGCAAATGGGAGCCAGATTAAATATTGTGATATAGGCTATGCAAAGCAGGCGGTTTATCTTAAAAATACATTGGGAATTGTGATTACAAATAATTTTATCCACGACAATAAAGGGGCTGATGGCAGATTTCCGGGAGAAGTAGGCTGTGGAGTTTACCTTTCCTCTTCAACAAATACTGTAATCTCAAGTAATATAATTTTTCAAAATGAGGGAGGAAAAGGAGGGAATGGAAGTACACTTATCTCAGGTGCCTCTGGTGGTATAGGTTGTGGAATTCATCTTTCAGATTCAGATAGCAATATCATTGCAACAAATATTATATTATCAAATATAGGAGGAAGAGGAGGAATGGGTGGTTACCAGGCTTCAGGTGGACAGGGAGAAATTGGTTGTGGAATATATCTTTATTCTTCAATAAATAACAATATACGTGAGAACACCATCACAAGCAGCCAAGGGGGCGGTGGAGGAGCAGGTGGGTCTTATGGTTCAGGTGGTACAAGAGGTAATGGATATGGGATATACCTTGAGCCAAATTCCTATAATAATACCATTACCACCTCAAATACATACAATAATGAACCAATTTTTTATTTTTATGGGATTACAATCCCCACCATAATTGAAAATCAAACATTGACTTTAACTGGTTCAGGTTCAACAAATCTGGGAAGGATTGTTTTAATCAATTGCTCTAATTTTACAATAAGAAACAACACAATTTCTGGAGGAATAGGTGAAAATGGATATACAGGTGGCAACCATGCTTCAGGTGGCTCTGGTAGGATTGGATGTGGAATATATCTTTATAATTCAACAAACACCACTATCTTAGAAAACACCATTACAAATAACCAAGGAGGTAACGGAGGAACAGGTGGGAATTGTGAGTCAGGTGGACAGGGAGGAATTGGTTGTGGAATATATCTTTATTCTTCAATAAATAACACTATACAAGGAAACACTATTGCAAGTAGCCAAGGAGGTAGCGGAGGAGGAGGGGGACCTTATGCTTCAGGTGGACAGGGAGGAATTGGTTGTGGAATATATCTTTATTCTTCAATAAATAACACTATACAAGGAAACACTATTGCAAGTAGCCAAGGAGGTAGCGGAGGAGGAGGGGGATATCTTAGTGGGT